>CATPCK010000857.1 GCA_955652655.1 uncultured Ktedonobacteraceae bacterium
ACCTGGAAGCGCGGGTTCAAAATGCCGAGGGATCGTGGAAGTGCCCTGTCACGCCCCATTGCGAACAAGATGCGAGCCGTCACTGGTACGACCGCCACATAGATGCCCAGCGTAGCTGTCAATCCCGTTATGGTGATGAGAATGCTACCTGCTCCCCAGTAGAGCCTGGCAATAGGTGTGACCGGCGTGAAGCCGGAATCGATGTAGTGCTGCAATTGCGACAGGGGAACGGACTCTGAATAGGCGTACGAAGTGAGTACCCAAAAAATGCCGATGGTGACTGCAGCAAGTATTACGGCGATCGGTATCAAGCGGCGAGGGGTCTTTGTTTCTTCGGCTACGACAGAGGCAGCGTCGTACCCATTGAAACTCAAGATACCGAAGATCACTGCCACGGCAATGCCATTGAAGCCTCCAGTTGCCGACGAGAACGAGAAAGGAGCCAGGTCGAGTTTTCCTAGTCTACCCTGCACGATCACGATGGTCATGGCGAGCGCTGTGACCACAGCTGTTTCAACGCACATAAATCCCAGGGCGACACGAGCATTGAAGCGAATATCCCGGTAAACCACGAACGCCGTAATAGCAGTCAGGACGAGCATTCCTATGACACCCTCTATAGGATTTGACGGGACACCAAAGTACTGCAGGAGCTCTCCGAAGAAGAGCGCGAAGGTCAAAGTTGTGAGGCAGGGTCCGGTAATATAATAGAGGACAAGGATAGCCCCGGTCCATAGTCCGAATGAAGGCCGAAAGGTATGCCACAGCCAGGTATAGGCCTGTCCGGCGGCAGAGAGTTCTTTACTGATCATGGCATAACTGATCACAGTAGGCAGCGCAATAAAGAATGAGGCCAGGAAGATGAGGGGAGCGATTGGTCCGCTGGCGATGCTCATTGGCCCCCAGTTGAAATAAATACCAATCGCCGGTGACATGATGACCGCTCCCAGCCCCGCAACCGCTAACAGATTCAGGGCGTTCGAACGTAGTGTCACACCTGTTTTGGAACTTGCTGCGGACCGGCCAGGGGGCTCTGTATTTGCTATTGGTTTTCTCCTCTCTCCATCCCTTTGACATGGGTGACACAGGCAGGATAGATGATCATGTAGAGTACACTATCTCAAACGAGGCGGTGATCAATGGCATAGAGCATTGACCCGGTCAGCGATGAGACTCCAAGACTGAGAACCTGCCGATGGGCAATCGGGAAGGTCAAGAAGCCTGTGGGGAGACCGTAAGACCAAATACGGATTCAAACCGTAGAAGGCTCGTCTCGTCGAAGCTGGAAACCTCACTCGTGAGAGTGGGAATCTCGTCTCCCTTCATGGGACGAGAGGATGTCAAATTTCGCCCTTCGCTCCACAGGGCTGCAAAGGTCTTCTCACCAAGGTGAGCACGGGCGGCAGCCAGGGTATGCTCGTAGAAAGGCTGCTCTATCCCTAAAGGGCTAAAATATTCATGAGATCTGCGCACAGCGTCAGCCACAGCAAAGAGCCGGACCGTCCACACAACCTGTCCTTGCGCCGCTGCGACCTCTCCAATACCCTCCAGGCAGGAAGCCAGCACCCATTTGATCCTTGGCATGAGCCACCGCTCCTTGAGCATCATGATACCTTGCTCATAGAGGGTAGATGCATCTGCGAGCTTCTCCTCTCGTAAGGCGAGGTGCCCCAATCCGTAGAGTGCTCGCGCGATGTCGTCCTCGCTCTCCGATTCCTTCCCAAAAGCAAGCGCCTCTTCGAGCAGTGCACGTGCAACTTCTTTTTTCCCGAGGGCTAGTTCCGCATTCGCCTGAATGATCAAAGCCTCCACCGAGAAAACTGGTTTTCCCAACGTTCTGAAGAGAGCAATGCTCTCCTCGCAACGCCAACGTGCCGTCTCGTAATCTCCCTGGGCATAGGCGGCCCACCCTAGAAAGTACAGATTTGTGGCAATTCCCCGCTCATCACCCAGCGTTCTGAACAATTCCATGCTCTCCTCGCACAAAAGACGCGCCCGGTCAAACTCTCCATGGAACTGTGCCAGGCATCCTACTGAGAGCAGAAGATCAGCGACACCCCAGTTGTCTCCTACTTTCCTGCCCGACCTGTTGTAAAAGGCTCTTATCCATAAGCGATGACACGAGGTCCAGGGTCGGCGTGATCAGATCACCAGGAGCCGCACAGACCTCCTCCACTGCTTCCAGGGTACAGCCACCAACGAAGACGGAAAGCCGCCGGAAGCATCGCTGCTCTTCCTGGGAGAGCAAGTCATAGCTCCATTGAAGCGTATTGCGCAAGGTCTGCTGCCGGGCAGGTGTATCCCGTGCTCCACCGGTCAACACAGTCAGTCGACGCCCAAGCCGGGAGAGCAGTGCGTGGGGAGCTAACAGCTTGATGCGGGCTGCTGCAAGCTCCAGTGCCAGTGGCAAGCCATCCAGTCGGCTGCAGATCTGGGCAATGGTTCCAGCATTATCCTCGGTCACCTGGAAATCGGGTTTGACCGCCTGCGCCCGCTGCACAAAGAGAATGACTGCTGGCGATCGCAGGATGGCTTCCAAGGTTGGCATGGAATGAGGATCAGGTAGTGCCAGTGGCGGGATCGGGAACTCGTATTCCCCCCGCACATGCAACACCACGCGGCTCGTTACCAGGATCTTGAGACGAGGACAGGCCAAGAGGAGGTCTGAAAGGCTTGAGGCCGCTGAGAGCACCTGCTCAAAGTTGTCCAGCACGAGCAGAAGGTGCTTGTCGCGCAGAAACACGTGCAGGTAGTCGTGGAGGCGCTCAGAAAACGCTCGATTCGCTATCTCACGCAGCCCGAGCGCTTGCGCTATCGCAGGCACAACCAACTTGGGATCGCTTATGGAAGCAAGCTGAACAAAACACACGCCATGGGCAAACGTTCCGAAGAGATCAGTAGCGACTTGCAGCGCCAGGCGGGTCTTACCGGCCCCGCCGGTACCGGTCAGCGTGAAGAGACGCACTTCAGGACGCAAAAGCTGTGCACAGACGGCTTGCTCCTCCTGCTGGCGCCCAACCAACTGGGTGAGTGGAACAGAGAGATGTTGGAAGCGCACGGGCGAATCGACATGCACTGGTTCGGCTTCGATGCGCGGAGAGGTCGCGGCAGACAATTGTGTGATGGACGCGGGAACAGGAGACGGTGTAGAAGGCACCGTAGTCTCGGAAGGAGGTTTTTCCGGAGGCAGCGAGCCGAGCAGGGTGCGTAACCAGCCTTCGTCCAGCAGGATCTTCGTCCTGGCAGCCTTCCACAGGGCGCGGATCTCAGCTTCCTCCTGGCCGGCAGCAAAGGCCTCGTGGCGGGTGCCCAGTTCGATCAAGTGTTTCAGGTGGCCCGCCTTGGGATACTTGCTGCCGCTCTCCCAGGTCTGGATCGTTCGTTCAGTCACTCCAAGCATCTGCGCGAGTCCGCCCTGCGTCACCCCGATGGCGTTGCGCAGGCTGACACAGCGGTTGCCGAACAGATAGTCTCGCTCGCGGTACTGATAAGAGCTTCTCACACGCACGCTCCTTGCCAGGATTTCGCGCCACTTACATGCCTTGCGCATCGAAAACAGGAATGTGAGCGCCACATACGCTCAAGCTCTCCTCGTTTAGATGCGCAGGTCGGCCTCTGGCGTGAAACCCTGCTTGTGTGCTCAAGCATGAGCTGAAGCCGAACTGAAAGCCGAGCTAACCCACACTGACATCTAAGAGTGATGCGGCTACACTGAAGCGTAGGAGGTGGACTCATCCAAGCAGACCACTACCTGAGGTTATGTGACTTTCGCTGCAGTGAGCACACATACATCCTTGTCTCTATTCATGAGCGCTATCAACCAATGGTGCTACTTATACCTTGAGTAACCCTGCAAAAGGCTACATGGGCCAAATATCATCCAGTTTGAGGTAGATTTACCTCACTTTGAGCAGGTTTTGCCAAACAAATGAGCTTGTTTAGGTCTGGCGATGGTTGCTCAATCATTAAACAGCCCCATCGGTTATCATAGCACATCAGATTTTGGCGAGCAAGGAGGAGAAAGGGTAAAAAGGATAACTCATGCTTTGGAGCAAGAGAACTGCCAAGAAGGTTGACCTCTTACCGCGCACCAGTAGCGACGTGATTCCCCGAACCCGCCTCATTGAGCGCTTGAACGCCACCCTCGGCGGCAACGTCACTCTGATTTCTGCCCCTGCCGGCTTTGGCAAGACGACCCTGCTTGTCGAGTGGGCGCAGAGGAGTGAGCGGCACACGGCCTGGCTCTCCCTCGACGAACACGACAACGAGTTTCCCGTCTTCGTGCACGCGCTCACTGCTGCCTTGCAAACCGTCTTTCCCGGTGCGTGCCAGGCCACGGTCAGCCTCCTCAACGCGGCGCAGTTCCCCTCAGCCAATGGGGTGGCCGCCCTGCTCATCAATGAGCTGGCCGATATGCCTGACGATTTCATCCTGGTGCTGGACGACTATCACCTCATTCACACCAGCGAGGTGCACACCTTGCTCGATCTGCAGATCGAGCATCTGCCTCCCCAACTGCACCTGGTGCTGGCCACGCGCTTCGATCCGCCGCTGCCACTTGCCAGGTGGCTGGCTAAGGGGTACCTGAATGAACTGCGCCGCGCCGACTTGCGTTTTACACTGCAGGAGACGGAAGCCTTTCTCACGCGTGTGCTGGGCAGCAAACTGGCACACGAAACCGCGGGTGCGCTCGAGGAGCGCACGGAGGGCTGGATTGCGGTGTTGCGACTGGCGGCGCTCTCGCTGCGCTACACCTCTGGCCGTGCGGCGTTCATAGAGCGTCTTGGCCACTCCACTGACCGCAATATGAGCAGTTACCTGGTAGAGGAAGTGCTGGACCAGCTTGCGCCTGCCGTGCAGGAGTTGCTCGTACGGACATCGATGCTAGAGCAGATCTGCACGGGGTTGTGTGTAGCGATTCTCGGCAGTGATGCCTCTCGCGAACAAGTGCAAGCCATCCTGGACTGGGTAGAGCGCTCGAACCTCTTTCTTGTCCCCCTCGACGAGCGCCAGGGGTGGTATCGCTTTCACCCCCTGTTTCAGGGGCTCTTGCAGCAGCGCTTGCGGGCGCGCGGCAGCACCGAGGAGCTTGCGACGCTGCACCAGCGAGCGAGCGCGTGGTATGCCCAGCAGGGTCTGATCGAGGAAGCGCTCCAGCACGCGCTGGCAGCAGGAGATGTCTCAGGCGCGGCGCGCCTGGTGGAAGGACAATTCCTCTGGGCGTTCGAGCACGATCAGTGGGTGCTGTTGGAGCACTGGCTTCACCTGTTGCCGGAGGAGCAGATCCAGAGTAGTCCCGGCCTGCTGCTCGCCAGGACATGGACCTTGCAGGCCCACGGGCAGGTCACAGACTTTCCGCGCTTGTTGAGGGCTGCCGAGCGGCTCTTAGCAACCAGCGGCAGCGGCGCGCATGTTCAGGACGACCCGCAGCGCAGTCTCCTCCATGCGCTCATCGCGATTGAATGGAGCCAGTTCCATTATCAAACAGGACAGGTACAGGCGAGCCTGCAGAGCGCTCGCTCTGCGCTGGACTGGCTCCCGCCAGGTGAGGAGTTTGTGGCAATCTTTGCCATGCAGTACCTGGCAGTCTCCCTTCAGGCCACCGGGCAAGAAGACGTTGCGCTCGGTACACTGCAGCAGGCGCTGAGAGAACGATCAACGAAGCTCACCAGCACTGCTCGCCTTCTCTTTCCCCAGGCGCTCGTCTATCTGGCGGCGGGCAAACTTCCTCAACTGGAACACACGGCGCGACACTTGGTGCAAGTCGCGCAGGAGGCCGGTATGCCGATATGCCACTATTGGGCCCACTGGTACCTGGGGATGGTGTATTACGAATGGAACGACGTGGATGCGGCGGTCTATCACTTCTCTGTCGTGATCGCCAACCAGCACCACGCGCACTTTTGGGCGGTGCAGGAAGCCATGTGCGTCTTAGCCTTCACCTATCAAGCTCAGGGGTTGGTCACCCAGGCGCAAGAGACCGCTCGGACCATGCTCGAATGGGTGCAGGAACAGCACAACCTACCCCAGCTCCTGACGGCCTATGTCTTTTGTGGACGGTTGGCACTCGTGCAGGACGAGGTGGAGGAGGCCGGGCAGTGGCTCGAGATGGCGGGAGAGCAAGAAGTACGGGGGCCGATGATGTTCTTTGAAGACCCGCCCATCACCAGAGCCTGGATGCTGCTGGCCCAAGGCGATCAGGCGAGTGTGGCACAGGGGCAAGCGCTCCTCACCGCCCTCTTACAGCATGTCGAAGCCATGCACAGCACACGCAAGACGATCCAGGTGCTGGTCTTACAAGCGCTGGCCTACGATCTGCAGGGGCGTGTGACCGAGGCGCTTGACGTGCTGGAACGCGCGCTTGCCCTGGGGCGTCACGCTGGCTTCGTGCGCACCTTTGCCGATGTGCCGAAGCTTTCTCGATTGCTGCTGGAACTGCGCAAGCGCCGCAAAGTGCTCCAGGTGGTTGACAGTAAAATGGACGCTTACCTGCAA
>CATPCK010000858.1 GCA_955652655.1 uncultured Ktedonobacteraceae bacterium
GCGCTCTATATCACAGCGCGCGGCATGACCACCGGACCTATCCCCTCCGGGAGAACTACCTTTGAGATCACTTTTGACTTCATCGACCACCAGCTCTTTCTCTTCACCAGCCAGGGCGTCATGCGCGCCATGCCTCTCATCCCGCGCTCCGTGGCCGATTTCTATCATGAATTGATGGCGCTGTTACACGCTCAGAACATTGAAGTGACGATCAACACGCTACCCAGCGAGGTCACCGACCCGATCCCATGCGATGTCAATTATCATGACGCCTCCTACGACGCGGCCTCAGTCAATCGCTTCTGGCGCATTTTGGTACAGGTTGACCGTGTATTCAAAGAATTTCGCTCAGATTTTATTGGGAAGAATAGCCCGGTCCATTTTTTCTGGGGGGCCTTTGATCTGGCGGTCACGCGTTTCTCAGGGCGGCGCGCTCCTGAACGCAAGGGCATGGATACCATTACACGCGAAGGCTACTCGCACGAAGTGATCAGTTGTGGCTTCTGGCCTGGTGGCGGCAAGATCAACGGCCCCGCCTTTTATGCCTATGCCGCCCCTGAACCTGATGGCTTCAAGACGGCAACCATACGCCCACACGAAGCCTTTTACAGTCCTGATCTGTCCGGATTCTTGCTGATGTATGATGATGTTCGCAAAGCCACTTCACCCGATCAGATGATCCTGGACTTTTGCCAGAGCACCTATGACGCTGCCGCGACCCTTGCGCATTGGGAGCGCACGGCGCTGGAGAGAGCACACTCGTAGCTTCTCCACAAGCGACAATGCTAGAGTCTGTGAGAGGCTTCATATGGAAATCCACTGATGAAGCATGAGACAGGCGAAAGCGCATACGGCGGTGGAAGAAGACCCGATGCGGGGACAAGAGGTGATCTGAAGAGGGTGCGTCCTTTTGGCGTCTTCTCCGTCTACAGAAGAAGAAAACACTAGAAGGAAGGAGAGTTGTTCCCTTGGGGATAGCAACAGAACAGGTATGGAAAGCTTTTCATGCCCCCCTCCAGCAGTTCATTCGCACGCATGTCTCAGACGAGTCGACTACTGAGGATATCTTGCAGGATGTCTTTCTCAAAATCCATCAGCGTATCGAGACGCTTAAAGATGTGAAGAAATTAGAGAGCTGGGTCTACCAGATCACGCGCAATGCAATTATTGATTACTATCGGAGCAAGGAGCAACATAGGACTTCGCTCAATACGCCAGAGGTGCTGGAACTGGCGGAAGACCTGCCAGATGATGAGGTGATCACCGACTTGTTCCCAGCGGTGCGAGCGATGGTGAGAAGCCTCCCAGAGCAAGATCGGCAGGCACTGGTGCTCACAGAATATCAGGGCTTAACGCAGAAAGAGTACGGGGAGCGTTTGGGTCTCTCTTTCTCGGGGGCAAAATCACGGGTGCAGCGAGCAAGGGAGAAACTCAAGAAGATGCTGCTGGACTGCTGCCATTTCGAGCTTGATCGGCGCGGTAAAGTCATCGATTACCAACCGAATTGTGACTGTTGCTCAAATGGTGATGGTTGTACCGGCTGTACATAAGCGCGCTGCGTCCTTTTTCGCAAAGGTCCGTCTATCGGGTATGAAATGAGTGCCGTACCTCATGAAATGAATGTAAAGCAGAACAGAAAGGACAGATGGAATGAATACAGTACCGAACGATGATCAGCAGTTGCGAGAAGCCGTGCGTGAGCGGTATGGACGGACCGCTTTAGATGTCTTGAGCGCAAGTGAACCCAGAGCCGCCAGCTGCTGCGGCGCGGATTGCTGTGGTGGGGAAAAGGGCATTGGTGATGCCGTTACTAGCGACTTGTATAGTAGCGCAGAGCTTGGTGAGTTACCTTTGGCTGCCACCCTTGCTTCTCTTGGTTGCGGCAACCCAACAGCGCTAGCGGCACTGAAACCAGGAGAGAAAGTGCTTGATCTGGGCAGCGGCGGCGGCATCGATGTGCTGCTCTCGGCGCGGCGTGTGGGGCCGACTGGTTTTGCCTATGGCCTGGATATGACCGATGCCATGCTTGAACTGGCAGAACGCAACAGAGCAGAAGCGGGGATAGAGAATGTACGTTTTCTCAAGGGGGAGATAGAACATATTCCTCTGCCTGCGAACACGGTTGACGTAGTAATCTCCAACTGCGTCATCAACCTCTCAGCCGACAAACGGCGGGCCCTGGGCGAGGCCTTCCGCGTGCTCGTTCCTGGAGGACGTTTCGCCGTCTCCGATATTGTCTTTCAAGGACAGATTCCACGGGTCATTCGCGCTGATCTCGAGGCGTGGGCGGGGGGCGTTGCGGGCGCATTGGAGGAAGAGACCTACCGGCAACTGCTGGCCGAGGCCGGCTTTAGCGCTATAGAAGTCGAGGTCACACGGCGCTACGCGCTTGACGATATAGCGCAGAGTGGAGCTCAGACATCGGTTGCCACGCTTTCAGACGAAGAACGTGCCGGTGTCGATGGAAAATTTGTCAGCGCGTTTATTCGCGCACGCAAGCCCTGATTGAATAGAAGAACAATCTTCGTAAGAAAAGACAAAGCATAGTGAACAGGTATGTATCCTGGCTCATCCTGTTCACTATGCTTTGCCTTTTCAAAGGTATTGGCCGACTTACTCATCGTAACCGGATGCCCAGTTCTTTTCTTCGACTTTCCAATTGGTGGCCCCTGGCCTCTTGATTGCAATATGGCACATAGATGAGCTACGGGTGGCGCCATGCCAGTGCCAGGCTCCGGCAGGCACGGTAATCACATCTCCAACCGAAACCCTGTATTTCTCGGTTTCTGTTGCGACAATTCCCTCACCCTCGATAATCTGCAAAATTTGATCATTCTCATGAATGTGCGGTATCGTGCGCGCGCCTGCATTGAAATAAACCGCCAGCAGTTCGACCTCGTTGCTCTCCTGGGGACCAACAAGCGCCTGGATGTTCACTTCCCCATCGAAATAACCTTTGCGTGACGCGTCTGCCGCAGCTTGAGATCGAGAAATTCTAGCAAGCTTCATGTTTACTCTCTTTTCTAACAGAAGTTATCCCTGCTCTACAAAGCAAAATATTTGCTCAGTGCATCCATCAATACACCTGCGCCGAAACGTACCACGTCGGTGGCCGGCAGTCCTGTCTCATCTTTTGCACGCTTTACCGCCTTGCGTGCCTCTTGATCGTTGAGATGATGGGTCATGAGTGCGAGACCAACGACTTTGCATGGGCGTTCTGGACGCACCCAACTCACGGTATCCTCGTTAAACTGAATCATGCGAGCCAGCGAGGGCAGCGGGCAGTTATCGTAGCCCTCGATGGTCGTACTACCCGCCTTATGGCAGAAGATCATAGCATCGGGCATGGAGCCGTGAATGAGGCCGAGCGTGACGGGCGAGTAACCAGGGTGATTGAGGGCGCCCTGGCCTTCGACGAAGACCCAGTCATTGGTGGTGGTGAAGTCGAGCACCATTTCTTCGACCATACCCGCCACAAAATCGCTGATGATGCGGTCAACAGGCAGGCCGTTGCCGGAGATCATGATGCCGGTCTGACCTGTGGCGACGAAGGCACTCTTCAGGCCGCGCCTTTGCGCCTCGCGATCAAGTTCCAGGGCCACGGTCATTTTTCCTGTAGCGCAATCCGAGCCTACCATAAGCACAGTATGGCTGCCGGGACGATGTGGCAGAAATTCAGCAACGCGGTTTTTGTCGGGTGGGCGGCGCACATCCCATATAGCGACGCCTCTCTTATCGGCGGCTGCTTTGAGTTCTTCATCATCCGCGAGAAACATGTGAAGGCCGCTGATGATTTCCAATCCGGCCTCGATGGCTGCCAGCAATTGCCAGCGCCACGCCTTGGGTAAAGCGCCTCCCATGGGGGCAATGCCGATCAAGAGCGCGTTAGGTTGGTATGCGAGCGCCTCGTGTATATTCCGTACAATAGGAATGCCCTGTCCAAACGAAGCGCCCAACGCCTGCGAGACATCCTGGCCCGCCTGGGTGCTATCAATGACTGCAACCACGGGGTCTTTCCCATAATGGATAACACCGATGCCTGTCTTGCCATAATGCCACTCAAAGGCGCCTTCTGCCAATATTGCTATGCGTCGCATGATGTTGCTCCCTCGTGAGATGTATGGAAGAGTGTTCAATTGTGCTTCCTATTATACACCCTGAGAGAGTAGTGGTAAGTTCCTGGGCTGTGTTACTATATAATGGATGCGCTTTTAGCACATGAGAGTTTGAGGTGCAGTAAAGGCATAGATTCGCTGCAATGCCGGGCTACGCTGTGGTGTCATATCGAATTCGACAAATAATAAGTTACTCTCCCCTATATTTCAGGCTCAAAACTTAGTGATGAGGGATTGGTTGTGGAGTGTTGAACTCCCTGTACCCCAATTTAGCCCTTCCTGGGTCTGCCTTGGAGTAGTCCAGGACATGCGCCTGGAGGCAGTTATAATGCTCTAAGCCACACATCCAACTAGATCGCCGTGTGGTCAGCTACCCCACGACGGTTTAGCAACGATCGCGGGGTAGTGTCAGCCAAAGTGGGCATTTAATACGCTGTGCCAAAGGCTCGCTTCACGCCCGGCAGCATGCAATAAATCAGGATGATGGCATTTAACAAGAAGGAGGCACTTACATCCTGCCAGGTGGATGCACCGAGCATCGAGATGAAGTCAAGCATGAGTTCGAAGACGGTGATGAAAACCAGGAAGAGCCAGGCTTCAGGCCGGACCCGCCAGAGCATCTGCACCAGCCAGACGTACACCCAGACCAGTAACCCATACATCAGGGCATAAAAGAAGTTAAAAGTCCGTACGGCGGTACACAACTATCGGGTTGACATTGTGTACTAGCCTCGTCTGAGGTCCGTTTACTCTATTGTTCAGAGTTAGGAAATGCCCTCAATGGTATATTGAGCCAACAATTCAGTGGAGCTATGTGGTACACTTGGAAAATGCTGTA
>CATPCK010000859.1 GCA_955652655.1 uncultured Ktedonobacteraceae bacterium
ACAAAAAGATCGTCATCTCCATCCACCGTGCACCCGACTGCGTCTGAATCGTCGGTAACTGCTGCTGCCATTTTGTTCCATACCCATCTGGCGCCCATTCGGGAAAGACAATGCCCGTCTCAAAATCAGGACGCTTGTATTGGACCTGTGGCCGCCTCAAGACTATCCTATCTTCATTTTCAAATACATGAGTAGTGTTGCTCACCACCGGTTGCTTCATCACTGGACTTGGTGCAGAACTCGTGAAGTTATCATTAATAAAAAGATACCCTTCCCAACCCGTAAAAAGCCATAAGGCCAGGGCCAAAAACAACAGCATATATTTAATCAGAGCGCCTCTACTCACGCCGCCTCGCTGTCTCCTGTGCTGTGGTGGCACGCCAGCTTGCAAAGCTTGCCATGTGGGATTATTCTTGACCTTTCCCATATGCAGTAGTAATCCTCAAATACTCCCTATTTTGTTTCATTATAACAGAGGCGCCCCCACTTGCTTCATAACCACCCCCATAACTCCTATACCTCAAGGCCGTACGATAACCAGACCGACCATCCAATTCCCCCGCGTGGCGATGGGGGCTGAATGAAGGAGCGGTCGAGGCCAGCATAGGCCGGCCATGCGTGCTATACTGTTCGTTGAATACATGTTCTGAGCGTGTTTGAAAACCCTGTTCTGCGCTTTGGCTGCACGTGAGGAAGAAGAGCATGGCAGCAACGACGACCAACCACCTTTTCACAAGAGGAGAGAAAACATGCTATACCCCATCATGACAACGTCAAGAGAACTTATTGATTTAAACGGGATATGGAATTTTAAGCTTGATCACGGCACGGGGTTTGAGGAGGAATGGTTTGGGCGCCCGTTGCGAGAGACGAACCCCATGCCGGTCCCTGCTTCGTACAACGATCTGTACGAGGGAGCGGAATTTCGCGATCACATTGGCTGGGTCTGGTACGAACGGGAGATCGTCGTCCCTCATCATTTCTTCACGCAAAGAATCGTACTTCGCTTTGGCTCAGTGACGCATGCAGCCAAAGTCTATATCAATGGGCAGTTGGTCGTAGAACACAAAGGGGGATTTACGCCGTTCGAAGCAGAAATCAATGCACTCGCAAGCCTCGGCAAAAATCGCCTGACGGTCGCGGTCAACAATATTGTGGACCATACCACCCTTCCAGTAGGGAATTATCAAGAAGAAGACATACCAGGCAGGGAAAAAGTGGTGACGGACACCCCGAACTTTGACTTTTTCAACTATGCGGGCATCCAGCGCCCGGTCAAACTCTATACCACCCCTACAGCCTATATACGCGATATCACCATGACGACGGAGGTCAATGGAACAAATGCGCAGGTAGGATACACCATCGATACAGAGGGAGACGCGGAGATTCACGTCTCCATTCAAGATGAGGCCGGTGAAACCGTCGCCAGTGGCACTGGACCCGCCGGTCAGCTCCTCATAGAAGATGTGCATCTCTGGCAGCCGCTGCACTCCTATTTGTATACCTGTGTCGTGGAATTGTGGCAGCATGGGCAGCGTATCGATACCTACGAGCAACCGTTCGGCGTGCGGACGGTCGCCGTCAAGGACGGAAAATTCCTCATGAACGGGAAGCCGTTCTATTTTAAGGGATTTGGGAGACATGAGGACTCCCATGTACACGGGCGCGGATTGGATGAAGTGCTCAATGTGAAAGACCTGAATCTGATGAAATGGATGGGCGCCAACTCCTTCCGCACCTCTCACTACCCCTATTCTGAAGAGCTCATGCGTCTGGCGGACCGCGAAGGATTTGTGGTGATCGATGAGACACCGGCGGTCGGATTGCATTTGAACTTTGGAACCATGCTTGGCGGGGGGGGCAGGACTCATAAAACGTGGGAAGAGCTTGGGACCAAAGAGCATCATGCACAAATGATTCGCGAGCTGATCGCACGGGATAAAAATCATCCGTGTGTGGTGATGTGGTCTATTGCGAATGAACCGGCTTCCGAAGAGGAAGGCGCTCATGAATACTTTCAACCCTTAGTAGAGCTTGCGCGGGAAGTAGACCCGCAAAAACGTCCCGTCACGATTGTGACGCATATGATGGCAACGCCAGACACATGTAAAGTTTCGGACCTGGTGGATGTGCTGGCGCTGAACCGTTACTATGGCTGGTATATCCAGGGCGGACAATTAGAGGCAGCCAAAGCCCTCTTGCGTGCCGAGTTGACGGGCTGGAATCAGGTGAGGCCTGGCAAACCCATGATGTTCACCGAGTATGGCGCTGACACCATCGCAGGCTTCCATGATACGACGCCTGCGATGTTTTCCGAAGAGTATCAAGTGGCATGTCTGAAAGCCAATCATGAAGTGATGGACGAGTTTCCCACCTTTATCGGTGAGCAGGTATGGAACTTCGCGGATTTCCAAACCAGTCAAAGTATTATGCGTGTCCAGGGCAACAAAAAGGGGGTGTTCACCCGAGAACGAAAGCCGAAAATGGCGGCGCACATGTTACGGGAACGATGGATGGCGATTCCAGACTTTGGGTACAAACAATAATTGCCGATCAGTCAACAGCATCGAGAAGAGGAGATATGCCTGAGAGGAGATTCGAAACGTGTCATCTTTACCATTCGTTGAGGCAATTTCGGTACTCGCGCACCGTGCGGTAAGCTCGGGTGTATCAATCGACAGATCTGTATCGATTACCACATGTTGGATCAGCCGTAGGGGCTGGTTCACCGCGCCCACCGCCGCTTGATCGGCCCTAATAAGCACCATCCTAAGAGCAAGCCCATCACATTCCGTAGGGGCGAGGGCGGTGAGGAG
>CATPCK010000860.1 GCA_955652655.1 uncultured Ktedonobacteraceae bacterium
AATATAAGTGTCCCATGCACTGCGGTTGTCGTAAAGTGAATATCAACAGTGCCCAGGCGATTATTACTCTGTACGCTGCTGCCCTGCATGATGTAATAGCCCTCCGAATGAGGAGTGCGAAAATGACGTTCAAAGCGAATGTCGTCCATACGTGTATGCTGTAAGCGCAACCAGTTTCTCTGCTGCGCCTTCCTTTCTTTCTCTTCAGCGGATTTCCCTGAGCATACGCATGACAGTATACAGTTCCAGGTTTACTCGGTAGAGTTGCCTCTAACACCCTGCTTCTGACTTGCGCGACTCATAATTCGCGCATAGTATATCACACTATACGCTTTTATTGTCCATTATATAAATTGAAATGATGAATATATCCCGGAGAATGCTATTTGTTGTTCCTGGGCATATGTTGCCTGGGGTGCTATCGTCATAATGGTAATGATGCTATTCTTATGAGTCGTTGCTAGTACTGTCTCGGTATAGCTCGCCCCACTTTGTTGCACGTTTCCCTGAATTTGTTGCCACACCGCACCCGCAAACGAACGTGTCGAGCCATTTTTTATCCCCGTCAGGCCAAGCTGGTTTGCTTTCTGCTGGAGATACTGACCGATAGCTCCGCCCGGTGCGGTCCCAACGACGATATCTGCTTGCGCTGTATGGCTACTATCGAATAAATGGATGGTCGCCTTACGCTGATCTACCTGCGATTGCCAGCCACTTGGATAAAGGAATGAGAGACCAAGCGTGCTATCACTAAAGCGCTGCTGGGGCTGCGTAATTCCAGGCACGGAGAAAGGCTGGTACAGCACGATCCATGTTCCCACGCCCCCGGCTATGACCAGCAAGAACAGCAAGACCAGTGCAATTACCAGTGGCTTGCGGCTCCTCCGTCGCTTCTTATCTGGGACAGGTGATACTACCGATTGTAAAAGGGGTGTTTGTTTCCATTCCTGCATTGGTGCGCCAGAGAAGGCGCTCGTTGCCTCCTGAACAGGATGACTGGAGGGGGGGAGAGAGTGCATGGATGGAGGCGGTGTGAAACCTGGGTATGACGTGCGATTGGGAGTATCATATCGCCGCTGCACTGGCCTTTCTTGTTGTTGAAAAGCCTCTTCTTCAGGACGGGGTGCGTTCGCTGGCTTCACTTTCATCTGCGTTACCAGTGGAACGGTATCTACATATTCCACCTCGTTAAAACGAGCATGTTGACTTTTATCAGGGGGTGAATGGGCGTCGTTCCGCTGCCTCTGTATCCCCGGAGAACCGGCTACAAGCGGTCTTGTTGGTAAATCTTCAGGATCATCTTCTGTGAGTCTAGCTGCAGGCTCAACTTCAGGCTCAACTCGAGGAAGTGACTGCTGTGGCCAGGAGTAAGCAGGTGGCTCTGTGAAGTGATTGGCCGTCTTTTCACGTAGATTCTCTGGTTTAGCCACCATCCTTTTGTCAGGCGATTTTTCTCCCCATTCCGACTCCAATGCTCCAGAAGGAGCTTTACTGTCCAGCCCATCCTCTAGCTGGCTCAACCAGGAAGGTGGTTCTTCTTGCTTTGACCGCCGATCAGAGCGATAAGGTGGCTGTTGGGCAATCTGTTCTCGTAAGGGTTCCCTGGTAGTATTGGCCTGTTCGGCAGGTGATGTCGATGAAGCTGTTGACTTAGGACTGAAGGGATGCGATGCTATCAGTGTTCCGCAACGATCACAATAACGAGCATCATCCTTTAATGCGGTCCCACAAAATGTACATTGTAGCGCCACGTAATCTCTCCTAAGTCTGGTAACATGAGCTAACGCAAGTACAAAAGTTATAAGTATAACGGTATCCTATACTCGATATTCCGTCAAGTAGCGTCGCCTACTATAGTACGTATAGCTCATTCATGTTGTTCTTTATTGACTGACTGAGCTTCAAATAGTACCACCGAAAAAATCTCTCTTGACATTTTCCATCTTTCTTTACTATACTTAACACGTCTACTGTATGGTATAGTAATTTTTACTGCATAGTACAAACGCAGGTGATTGTGAAAATGGATGGCTGAACAGCACTTCTACAAAGGAAAATGCACTGGCAGGGAACGCCTGATCCAGGCGACAAAAATACTTACTGAAGAGCGTCCATTCGATGATATTACCATCGAAGAAATCATCAAAACGGCAGAACTTTCGCGTCCTGCCTTCTACTACCATTTTGCAGGAGGGAAAGAAGAACTACGGGCGGAGCTAGTCAATCAAGGTCTCCTGGACCAGGCTCCAATTCATGATACCCGACTGGCAATTCTCGAAGCAGCAGTGCGCTTATTTGCGCGCTCAGGCATCTCAGCAGCCACCCTGGAAGACATAGCTACTGAAGCAGGTGTGACACGAGGAGCTCTATGCTGGCATTTTCATAGCAAAGATGATTTGCTTTCAGCTATTATTCAGAACTACGGCCCTCACTCCATCTTGCGTCCAGTAGTTGATCAGATCGAATTGGATTTGCAGAATGGTGTACTGCTTGATGACGAGACGATCTTACGTCGTCTGGCCGGTGGTTTTTACGACGCGTTTACCTCACAAGGAGACTTTGCACGCCTGGCTATTTTACTGATTTACACCCATCCGCAGGCGGCGCGCGTTCTCGCAGACAGAATCGTCAGGGGGCGCAAACGTATCACTGAATATATCCAAAAACGGCAAGAAGATGGCTACTTCTGTAAAAATATCGATGCAAATCTATTCCTACAAGTTATCGCCATGATCTTTGCGATGCGTGCCATCGGGCGTGGCTTGAACGACTTCTTGCCGTTTGCAAACCTCTCACGAGAGGAAATCATTGATCAATTAGTATCTTTGCTTTTGTATGGAATGGTGCAACGCGATCGTTCACCCAGAGACGAAACAGCAGTTTCCTGAGAGTTTCGCCTTGCTGATGCGGTCTTTTTGACACTACTCGTTTTTCGTCGATATAGTAAGAAGGAGTCTCTCCGCATGCAAGTCAATGCACGGGCTGCCCAGCCACGCAGAAGACTGGAATACAAATGGATCGTGGCTATGGTCGTGATCATTGCGGTGTTTATGAGCATCCTGGATCAGACCATCGTCAACATCGCAATTCCAAGACTACAAATCGCTTTTGGGGCAGACATCCACAGCGTCCAATGGGTGCTCACAGCCTACATTTTGACCCTGGGAGTAGTCACCCCAACATCAGCATTTTTCTCTGACAGGTTGGGGATCAAGCGGTTTTACCTTATCTCCCTTGTCCTGTTCACTTTTGGCTCGGCGTTATGCGGCCTGGCTTGGAGCCTTCCGGTCCTCATCTTCTTTCGCATTCTGCAGGGAATAGGAGGAGCAGCGCTGTTCCCGCTTTCCATTACTATGCTCTTCCGCGAGTTTCCGCCACAGGAACGTGGCGCTGCGATGGGCTTTTTCGGTATTCCCGCTCTTCTCGCACCGGCTCTCGGCCCGACGCTGGGTGGCTACCTCGTGACATTTGCGGGCTGGCAG
This sequence comes from uncultured Ktedonobacteraceae bacterium, assembly GCA_955652655.1. Classification (GTDB taxonomy): domain Bacteria; phylum Chloroflexota; class Ktedonobacteria; order Ktedonobacterales; family Ktedonobacteraceae; genus UBA11361. The sequence continues at coordinate 3,483 of CATPCK010000860.1, forward strand.
TTGATCTTTTACATCAACGTTCCTATCGGCATCATCGCCTTTATCCTGGCCACTCTCTTCTTGCATGAGGCCAGGCCACAGACCGGCACGACGTTCGACTTCCTCGGGTTCATCTTTGTGGCGATTGGCCTGGGGCTTGTTCTCTATGCCCTCTCTTCCGCCAGCACAGATGGCTGGGGTTCCACAACAGTTATCGGTTGCCTTGCCGGAGGACTACTTTCCCTGGCGATCTTTGTCGCTGTTGAGCTTATTCTCGTCAATCGGGGTGGCCAACCCCTACTTGACCTGCGTCTCTTCGCTAACGGCCCTTTTACCACCAGCATTATCGCCGGCCTGTTTGTGGTTTTCAGTCTGTTTGGGGGGTTATTCCTCTTTCCGATCTACCTGCAAAACCTGCGCGGTCTAAGCGCTTTTGAGTCAGGTCTCGTTCTTCTCCCTCAGGCGCTCGCCTCAATGGTGAGCGTCATCATAGGCGGTCGCCTGGTAGACCGTATTGGAGTACGAGCTGTGATGATACCAGGCTTGCTCATCCTGGGGGTAGCCACCTGGGAGCTCTCGTCCATCACGCTTTATTCTCCCTACTGGTGGCTACAGGCTATGCTCGTATTGCGCGGCATCGCGCTTGGTCTTACCGTGCAGCCATTGACTGTCTTTGGATTATCAGAGGTAAAGCCCCGCCAGTTGGCCCAGGCTTCATCAATGAACACCGTCATGCGCTCTGTTTCAAGCTCGCTGGGTATCGCGGTCCTGGCAACCCTGGTACAGTCACAGACCAAAGTACATTTCGCCCGCCTTGCCGAACAGGTGACCGCAAGCTCGCAACTTGGGCAGTTGCTGCCACGTTTACAGGCGCTGTTTGTAGCTCGTGGCGCGGGTCAAGCCGCGGCGCAGTCGGCGGCATTGCAGGTTGTCTCCCGCCTCGTACAGAGACAAAGTTTCGTCCTTGCCATACAAGATGCCTTTTTGGTGACCGTCGTGATCATTGGCCTTGCCATTATCGCGGTCTTGTTTGTGCGCGGCTCACGTAGGAAGCCGGCTACTATCCCTGAGGCGGCACCAGCAGCAACTGGTGTTCCTGCTGAAGAGGGAGAATCGTCAACGCCGGCATTTGCTATGGTGGAATAACCATCAAAACCAATTACCATGCGGAATTTTTCCTGTAGAGGCCTTGGATCGTCTCTACAAGACAACATAATGTAAGAATTGAAGGAGAAAATGACAATGCGTCGCATGATTTTAGTCCCTGTCCTGATTTTCCTTGCCCTCGCGGCCATTGGCGCAGGAATTGCTTATTGGGTATACGACAACTACACCTTTTACCGCACTGATGATGCCCAGTTAACCTCCCAGATCATCAACGTCAGTGCTCCCGCTGCGGGAACGTTGACAACCCTCAACGTGAAACTGGGTGACGCGGTCACTGCGGGCCAAACCATTGGCACCATTACCGGTGCACCTACTGCGAGTGCTAGTGGTACATCTGGCAGCACAGCTTCAATCAATATTACCAGTCCCATGAACGGTACTATTATTCAGGTGCCCACGGTACAAGGCCAGGGTGTTGCTCCCGGTCTGCCTATCGCTGCGGTGACGGACCTCAATGCGATAACCGTGACTGCCTATGTCGACGAGAGCGCTCTTAACAACGTTCAAGTTGGTCAAAGTGTCGATATCAAAATTGATGCCTATAGCGATACGAATTTCAACGGGCATGTCCAACAAATCGTCAAGGCAACGGCTGGCCAATTCTCACTTTTGCCCAACCAGGATCCTACGAGTAGCAACTTTACCAAAGTTGGACAGCGCATTCCTGTGATCATTACCCTTGACGGCAATGGTGGTAAACAACTACTTCCCGGTATGAGTGTTTCAGTCACTATACACATTCACTAGTGAGTTTGGCGTGGCGCGGCGCCTTATCTCTCTCAGCACGCGCCACCACCGGATTCGCATCGAAAGGAGCATTGAGTGAATTTATTGATAATTGGAGGTCTGCTGGTCGTTGGAGTACTGGCCATTGTTGGCGCTGTGCTGCTCAGCCTCGGCGAGCAAAGGGCAGAGACGACGCGCAGAAACCAGCAGCCTTTGCCAGCCCTATCCACAAATAGAAATCAAACCGTCAAATTGAGACCTGCAGATGCAGAAGAACCAGCCAATAGTCGCTCTGTAGCAGAAGAGGATTCACTTGCTACATTCGAAGGAGAAAAAGGGCTTTCTCACCTCAATGGGCAGTTCCACGAGCTGGCCAGCGAGATCCGTTCATTGCACCAGCAAGCGCAGAATCTCGAACATCGACTCGGCGTACTAACCGATACGGTTGATCATATTGAACGCTCTCGGAGTGGCCGCATCAGCGTTGAGGAAGACACACACACATCTTCAGATCATACTATTGCTTGATTGTGGATCATTGATAAGAGCGTTCTAGACAATAAGCATGGTAAAACGCTCTTACTCAATGGCCTAGCGATCAACAAGCGCTCGCGTCAACGAAATAACCGTGACGAACATTCGGTAAAGGTCAAGCAGATTGTTGTTATCGCTGGCAAGCTTTACGGTGCGTGGTGCCACCCGTTCAACACCACGCACCCATTGTGCTATCTCCGCCATATCAGCGACGAGAAAGGTGATCTCCATGGAAACCGGCTGCGTAAACTCCGGGAGACGCATCTTGTCTCTATTGCGCACGGCCCGACTAGCTCCATCGCGCAGCAGTTCACAGGCAAGCGACGGGTGTATGTGGGCCGCGGCAAATCGTCCAAGAGATTGCTTGACTACTACTCTTTCTGCCGTTGGGGCAACCAGTTGTGCCTCGCGTGTAGTTACCTCGTCACCGCTGACGAATATAATTGGTACACCATAATGCGCGGCCACTAACGCATTGATACCCGACTCACCCACTATTTCGTTATTGATACGCACCTCCCACACTGCGCCTGGATTGTATGTGTGAGAGAGAATGGCCTGTTCCGCGCCAATCGAGCCATGATAGCTGACGAAACACACACCATCAAAACTGGCATCAAGCCCTTCCATCATATAGAGGGGCTTATGCTTGCCAGTAATCAATGTAGCCTGCCCAGCAAGGTCCTGTGGATGCAGATTGCGCATATAATGATGTGAATCGTTGACCACAAATTCC
>CATPCK010000861.1 GCA_955652655.1 uncultured Ktedonobacteraceae bacterium
AGATTAAGATGCAGAGAGGGTGTTCGCAAATGCGGACACCCTCTCTGCATCTTAATCTATATTCTTCTGTTTTTTCACCGAGCCACCCATCTTCCCAATCTGTCTGTAAAAGTCCGACCCTCGCCGCTCCTTGGTAGTGTTCCCACCTTTCTTGCCCATCTCTGAAAAATGGTCCGAGCTATATTTTACTACGTTGGCCTGGCCCCCCTTCTGAGCAATGGAACGATAGTATTCACTCCCCCGTTTGTCTTTGAGTGAGTTTCCGCCTTTTTTCCCGATACGTCGAAAGTAATCATCCCCATACTTATCTCGAATCGTATTACCCCTTTTACGGATCCATTCATCTTCCGCAATCTCCGTTGTTATCAACTCCTCTTCGTCTTCTGACAACATATGAAATCCCTTTCTCCGGCCTTGTCTCAGGTTGAAAATAAAAAATAGACAGGTTTTTCGCCCGCGACCAAAATTATAACGAGAAGCTCTTCTTCTGTCAATAAACCAGCACACGAAGGGGATGTAGGGGCCCGATTATGCAGGTTGACAGGTTCATCCGGCCAACCGTAGGTGCCGATTTATCGCGCACATGGCCGATTGATCGGCCCTCAGGGGATGGTGTGGTATCCGGATGAGTTTGGGAAAACTCATGATCACGCCCACGGGTAGGGTCTGGGTCTTTTCGGACAAAGATACTGGACAAAAATCCCACAAATAGCTATACTTACAATAGGAAATGTGTTTCAAAGCGTAGCAAGGAGTTTAGTTATATATGGGTGAGAAACCCTCCTTAAAACGCCCATCTTCATTCATCCTGGCGCCTATACCCATTCAAGACCAACACAAACAACCAGCCAAACCAAAACCCGGCTGGTGGACGCGCTGCTCCAACTGGATGCGCTACTATAGCATTCAAATACGCTGGGATATCGAACGCTGGCTCGCTCGCCGCTTCCACCGCCGCTGGGGCGCCTAGCGCGGCCTCACGCTACTTGCACATAACCATGAGACATGGGACATTCCGCAGTATCGTAGAGTTAACAATAAGTTCTCCATTGTAAACCCGCCCTATACGCGATTTTGCGCAAAATGCACGTGCAAATTACGGGATGTGGAAGAGCCTCAGATAGGAGATAACGATGATACTTGAGGATCTCAAACACGAGTTGCAACAGCTTGACCTGGCTGCCTTCTACCATCGCAGCGATGAAGAATGGTTGAACGAACAGCAGTCCTCGCTCGCCCATCAATACGATAGTCTCCTGGACGAACTCAACACGCAATTGGTAGAGGTGGGATGGTATGCGTTTTACAGTGAGGAAAAGGCCAGGCATTGTCTAACGCTTACAGAGTCGGACACGAGCCAGCAATAAGTCTAAGCTCCTCATGATTCTTCGCTGAGCCTCGGGTCGAGAGCCAACTCCCCCGTACGCACAATACGCGGCCGTCGTGTCACCACCGGTGGGGCATAGCCAAACCGCTTGCGTCGCAAGCGCAACTGCGACTTGCGCTGTTTCGCCTCGATAAATTCATCAGAGAGGCGCCGGTAGAGCGACTCCCACTGATCAAGCACCTGCACGCGGTCATGCTTAGCAATAATCTCCAGGCTCTTCTGCCCCATCTGCGCGCGCAATGGAGCATCCGCCAGCAACGTATCAAGATAACTTGCCAGCTCATCGCTGTTCCCTGGTTGGAAAACATATCCATTCTCACCATGATGCGCCAGCTCCGGCAGCGCGTATGAGTTGGCAGCGATGACCGGCAATCCGCAGGCCATTGCCTCCATCGTCGCGAGACTCTGCAGATCCGCTTCAGATGGTATCACAAACAGCTCAGAGGAACGCCGCAGCGCCAGCAAATCAGCATCACGTACATAACCCAGGAACGCCACGCGGTCACTGAGGTGCAGCCGTTCAGCCTGCGCGCGCAGCTCCGCTTCGGCAGGGCCTGATCCGGCAAGAGCAATATAGCCGTTGCCGGTCATTTTCGCGGCAGCATCGAGCAGCACATCGACCCGCTTCTCCTCGCTCAACCGGTTGATATGCAGCGCTAATGGACGATCAAGCGGCAGATTGAATTTTTCACGAATCTGGTCGCTTCTCTCCCCCGGACTAAACTTCTTCAGATCAATCCCGTTGGAGATAACCCCGGCTGGGGCGCGCAAACCATGTTCGTATAACAGGTTCAGCGCGGTAGCCGTAGGAGCGGTGACATACTCGCAGCGGTTACAAAATTGCACCAGGTATGTATACGTGATATTACTGAATGGCTTGCTTAATAGTGGATCGGCCGTGAGCGATCGACTCATATTGATGGGCAGGAAGTGATTCGTCGCAATGACAGGCTTCCGTAACCCACCCGCCAGCAACTGCGCAATATTGCCCAGCACAACTGGCGAGTGAATGTGGATAATATGAGGATCACTTTTCTTCAAAAGGTTGCGTATCGGGATAAAGGGAATAAAAGGAATACGCAAACCTTCGTATGTTGGCCAATCAAAAGAAGAGAAGCGATAGACGCGTACCTTCTGCTCGAGGCGACGCACATCGCGCGCCCCCTGGCTGGGTGCCACAACCAATACCTGGTGCCCTCGCTCCGCAAAATCGTGGGCAAGCCCATGTGTGACCGTCGGCACACCTCCAACCATCGGCGGATATTGATCAGTAACAATCATTATACGCATAGCTAACGCTCACTTCTATGGTAAAGGTAACGAGAACGAGATGCTGTTACTCCTCAGCAGTCTCCTGCGTTGCCTGTGTTGTCTGCTCCTCCGGTGCTGGTGCAGCAGCGGCTTCCTCGGCCTCCTCCGCTAGCTCGGCACGTGTTGCGGCAACCTTCGCCACACTCTCTTTAGGATCGGTAATCAGCGTGAATTTTGTAGGTAACGGCACATCTTCAGCATGCAGCAGCGCATCAATTTCAGTCAGCGGGGAAACATCGACCTCGATATATTCGGGTATATCCCCGGCCTCACATTCGACTTCGAGCGCATCCAGCAGGTGCAGTAATACGCCGCCCTCGGTCTTCACTGCCGGTGCTTCACCGACAAAACGCAGCGGAACCTTAACATTCAGGCGCTCTCTCAAGCTCACGCGGAAGAAGTCCACGTGGATCACCTTACCTGTGCGTGGATCACGCTGTACATGGCGAACAAGTGCCGTTTGCACTCCTCTGCTGTCAGTCATGCGCAGCCCGATGATACCCCTGGCCCCATGCGAACGCTGTAAACGCTCAAAAGACACCGCGTCTACTTGCACAGCTTGTGAGGGCTCTTTATGCCCAAAGATATTCGCGGGAATAATCCCCACCTTGCGCAGGCGTTTCGTCGCCTTTCCAGTAATCTCGCGACGAGCTATTTGCAATTCCACTTGTTGTGCCATAATAACTGTTCCTCTCTAATGAATCAGAGGGCGACCACAAGGGATCGCCCCTACCATGCCACGACGGCGCTGCTCGGTCCCGTTCGTCCATAGTAGGGGATCCCTTGTGGTCGCCCTGTTCGGGCCTCATTCGCAAGCAGAGCCTTGAAAGGAGCGCATCACGCTCTCCTTCGGCGGAAGAAATCCAGCAATGCCCCGGTCTCCATCGTATTGAGCACATCAGCAGCGCTCAACCAACCTTTACGGGCAATGCCTATACCATAACGTATAACATCCAATCCGGCAAGCACATGAGCATCGGGATCAATAGGTATCTTCATGCCCTTGTCACGCGCCCGTTTGACGAGCCGCCAATCCATATCCAACCGCGAAGGGTGCGCATTGATCTCAATACACACTCCATGCTTAACTGCGGCATCGATTACCGCCTCCATATCCAACATATACCCCACCCTTTCAAGCAAAAGACGCCCGGTAGGGTGCCCGATTATGTCGACATAGGGGTTCGAGATAGCGCGCAACATCCGCCGTGTCTGTTCCTCCGGCGACAGATTGAAATTACTATGAATCGATGCCACCACAAAATCAAATTTCGCCAGCACCTCGTCCGCGTAATCAAGTACCCCATCCTTCAGGATATCACACTCCGTTCCTTTCAGAATTCGCAGGCGACCGGCAAGCTCCTCATTTAAATGGTCGATCTCCTCGTGTTGGAGACGTAGCCTGTCTTCCGTCAATCCGCCTGCATACGCGGCTGCCTTACTATGATCCGTGATACCCAGGTACTGATATCCACGCGCTATACATTCCTCGGCTATTTCGCGAATGGTATTCTGCCCATCGCTCCAGGTAGAATGAACATGCAAGACACCACGCAGGTCGCCCTCCTGTACCAGCACCGGCAGCGTGCCGTGTACCGCCGCCTCTATCTCACCCATGTCTTCACGCAGTTCAGGTTCGATATACCCCATGCCCAGTGCCGCATAAATATCGGCCTCAGTCTTGCATGGAACAGGCTCCAGGTGTGGCTCTTTCCCCTTAAAAAGACCATAATCGTTAATCGTCATGTTCATACTGAGCGCGCGCCGCCTCAGCGGAATATGGTGCTCTTTGGAACCCGTAAAGTGGTGCAGCGTGGCAGGGAACTGGCTATCTTTGACCACGCGCAGATCCATCGCGATACCGCTGCCCAGCACGACGCTTGATTTTGTCTCGCCTTTTCCCGTGATAGCCTCGACGGATGGCTGCCTGGTGAAAAAATCCATGATCCTGTTCCTGGCACCTTCACCGGCATCATCGGCAACGCTCGCCACCACATCGATATCCCCTATCGTTTCACGGCGCCTGCGCAGACTCCCCGCCACCTGTAAACGCACAATCTCCGGCAGCTTCGCCAGCGCGCCGCGGATGCGCTCGGCCTCCTCCTCTGCCACCGGATACAGGAAGCGGTCAGCATGTTGCGCCAGAAAAGCGATGCCCTGCAAGATGTTATCCTGCGTCTTTTTACCAAAACCCGGCAGGTGAGCTATCTTATCCTCGCGGCAGGCCTGCTCCAATTCGGCAATACTATTGATATGCAACTTGTCGTAGATAACATTGATTTTTTTAGGGCCGACTCCTGCGATGCGCAACATCTGCAGCTTGACCGGAGGTGTGCTGGCACGCAGTTCATCATAAAAGGCCAGGTGCCCCGTATTCACTAATTCTTCGACGCGTTTGATAATCGTTGATCCCAGCCCCGGCGTCCCTTTCAGCTTGCCATCACGGACAAGTTGCTCGATATCACCATCAAGCGCATTAATAGCACGCGCGGCATTTTCGTAGGCGCGCCCCTCGAACGGATTGCTGTCCTCCTGCAAGGCCAGCAGTACCGCGACTTCTTCAAAAATAGCGGCAATCTGATTTTTATCCATTCAACCAATCAATCCTTGTTCTCACGCTACATTAACTGATACGCATATCAAAAAATTCGGGCGGGTGCGAGGTCACTTCAAAGGGATTGCGTCCCTTCAGATCGCGGTTGAGATACCTCTTACAATCGAAATGCACTAGTAGCCAGCAGTACATCTCCGTCGTCACAAACACCGCGTCCCACGGCTTCTCCGTCCCCATATCCAACTGCTTGTTACAAACAAAGCAGCGGCCCAGCCCGGCTGCAACCGCTTGCTCGAACCACGCGTAGACAAACTGGTGAAAATCGTCTATGTTCATCATATCCAGGCAGGACTCTGGATAGCCGAATAACACCGGGTCGGGACATTCCCGGAAGTCTTCATGCGCGCGGCTCAACGCAATGATCGGTGCCTTCACCGACACCTTGATCTCATCGTGTTGCGGGTCTTCCGCCGCTGTAACCACATCGTGCAACAGCAAGCCTTCACGCGCAAACCAACTTAACAGTTCGTTTCTCATAAATTTGTTCTAGACAAATATGTGATACCACTGTATCACTGATATCGAGCGACCGCAAGGGCCGCCCCACTGCCCTGCTTACCTTTTCGCTCTCTCCCACAACTCGCCCCAATCCTCGTCACTATACGAAGCAATCGTACGCTCCTCCTGGCGGATAATCTCCTCCACCTTTTGGAAACGCTGGCGAAACTTGCGATTAGCGCTGCGCAGGGCCTCCTCCGCGTCAATATCCAGCCAGAGCGCCGCCTTCGCCACAATAAAAAGAATATCCCCCATCTCTTCGCGCCGGTGTTCTGGCGAGGTAGCCTCTTGCAGCTCCTGTATCTCCTCTTGCACCTTCTTCAGCAGATCTTCTACACTGCCAAACTCGAAGCCGATACGAGCGGCGCGCTTCTGGTACTCCTGCGCCACAATCAGCGCGGGAGCTGCCAGCGGCACCCCGTCCAGCACGCTCTCCGCCTCCACATCCTTTCCCGCCGCAATGCGCTCCTGTTTCTTGATCTCCTGCCAGTTCACCAGAACCTGCTCGGCCCCGCTCACCTCGGCCTCGCCAAAAACATGGGGATGGCGGCGAATCAACTTGGCGTTCACATGCTCGAAAACATCGCCAATCGCGAAATCACCCTCCTGGCGCGCAATCTCCGAGTGCAGGTACACCTGCAATAACAGGTCACCTAACTCGTCCGCCAGCTTCTCCATATCGTTCTCTTCCAGCGCCTCCACCACCTCGTACGTCTCCTCGATGACGTAGCGGGTCAACGATTGGTGCGTCTGTTTACGATCCCAGGGACAGCCATCCGGCTCCCGCCGCAAACGCATAGTAACGTAGCGCAGCGTCTCCGGCAGGCGCAGCGCCGTCAACTCATCGACCGACGCCACATACAGCGTGCTGAGGTGATTGGCAAGGTTGGTACCACGATCAAGTTCGTATAGTGGCAGCGTAACCACCGTCTCATCAGCGCCTACACCCGCCGCCCTGACCAGCTTCACCGGCCACTCGTCGGGATAAATCTCGCTCAATGCCAGCTTGACGGCGCTCGCCAGCCGCCGGTTATAAACCTGCCCCACCAGCAACGGCAGCGTCGGAATGATCTTTCCTGCTACCTCGTCATCACTGAGAGCCGCCAGTGTCGTCGCGTCGATCAGCTGCGTACCCGCATCCAGCGGATCCAGTTCCAACGCCGTACAAACAGGCTCCAGGAAAGAGACCCCTGCCACGATACTGGTGCTCAAGCCGCGCTCTCGCGCCAGGGTAAGCACCCGTTGTACCGAAGCTTCTCCAATCAATGGATGACCGGGCACAGCGTAAATCACCGGCCGCGCCGCCGCCAACGTACAAACCTCTTCCGCGATCTGCTGGTACAACGTCTCCCAGTTTTGCGATTCATCATAGTAGTGATCAAACGACTCACAGCGCAGCCCCGCAATCTCCGCCTTCAATCGTTCAATAGTTGGATGTATCAACGTGCGAAAGTAGACCGCCTGCCCCTCCGCTGCCGCCCCCGCCAGTACCGCGTACGCCTGGAGCGTCAAATTATTCCACTCTCCCGGTCCCAGCCCCACAACAGTTATAGATGCTGCCATATTAGTATTCAGTCCTCTCAAATCGCATAATGCCTTCATCTAGTGGACTGTCAACAT
>CATPCK010000862.1 GCA_955652655.1 uncultured Ktedonobacteraceae bacterium
AGCCAGTGTCAGCGCTTGCTCAAAGTGCTGCCGTGCCGGCGAGATTGCTAACATACTGCTATAGATTCCCCCCAGGATCGCGTGAGCAGCTGTTTGCCACTGGCGGTGCTCGATCTCTTCTGCGATCTTCAGGCTTTGTTGCGCTGCATCCATAGCTTGCGTGTACTCTCCTTGTGACCCCAGGCAGAGCCCCAACTGGAAGAGCGCGTAAGCTTCAGCTGAGCGCTGCCCAATCTCGCGGGCGGTCCTCAGTGCGCGTTCGCAATCATGGAGTACTTCAGCGAGACTCGTCGCGGCTGAGACCATTGTATCAGTCTGGAATGTCGCTCCACGTAGTGTCAGCGTTGCCAGGCTCGATGCAAGACCCTGGCGGTCGTCAAGTTCACGAAAAAGCGTGATAGCTTGCTGGTAGTAGACCGTACCCTGGCTCAAATCACCGCCAAGGTAGCTTGTCATACCCAACAGGTCAAGGGTCTCAGCGATGCCGTGTGAATCTTGCAGGCCCTGAAAAATGATCAATGCTTGCTGATGGTAGTGCAGCGCTTCATGCGATTGCTCTTTATTCAGGTACCAGTTGCCGATACGGTTGAGGCTGCGAGCTTGCAGGGCGGGATCATGAAGTGTCTGAGCAAGGGCAAGAGCCTGGCGGAACCATGTTTCTGCCTGTGCATAATCACGTCCTTCCCACAGGATACCCAGGTTAATCATGCTTTGCCACTCTGCCAGTCGATCATTTGCCTCGTGAGCAGTCTCCAGGGCTCGTATGTAATCTCTGCGCGCCTGTTCGAACTCACCTAGCGTATCATATGCTTGCCCACGTGCAAGGTAAAGCATGGGCGAAGGAGGGTGAGATAGATGGTCAGCCGCTACCAATGCCCAGCTAAAATAGTCGATGGCCGCACGTGATGTATACAACATCAGGGCCTGTTCTCCGGCACGCTGCGCATAATCCACTACTTTTTGCCAGTCTCGTGCCTGGTAGAAATGATAGGCAATTTCCCCCAGGCGCGTATCGAGCGTCTGGGAGGTAAGGCGTTCAATCGTTTCGGCAATAATGCGATGCAGCCTGGCACGCTCACGTGTAAGGAGACCTGTGTAAATTGCCTCTCGGGTTAACGCATGGCGGAAGGCAAACCGCTCGGCAGATTCTTCAACGACCAGCTGAGCGGAAAGGAGCTCTTTCATGATCTGCAGGAGCTGCTCTTCGTCATGATGCGTGAGTTGCTGTAGAATGGTGAAATCGAAACGCCGCCCAGCGACAGCGGCCAGTGTCAAAATATGCCTGGCATCCTGGCTCAACTGCTCTGTACGTCGTTGCACGGCATCCTGAACACTGCGTGGAATGTGTCCCTCGCTGAGCGACATGTGATTCCAGTATCCATGCGCGTAGAAGATATCACCTGCAGCGATCAACGAGGTGAGGATTTCTTCAACAAAGAAAGGATTACCCTCGGTCAAGGCGTAGATGGTGTCCAGAAGTTCACTATGCAGAAAGCGGCGCATATCGAAGGCCGTATGCTGCTGGTCAAAGATGGCGGAAAGCATCGTATCGACGTTGTTGCGCGAGAGTTGCACGAGCCGGATTTCCTGGGCGAGGCGTTCGCGGTCGAGTTGTGCTAACCTGCTCATCAGGGGTGGGCGCAACTCATCATGGCGGTACGTAATCAGGAGCAGTAGCGGTAGGGATGCACACCGTCGCGCCAGGGAGTGGAGGAAGTCCATACTCGTATCATCGCTCCAATGTATATCCTCAACGACGAGCAGTACGGGTTGTTGTGCTGATAGGCGGGAGAGGAAGCCTGTCATGACTGCAAAGAGACGGCGTTTCTCCTGTTCCGGTTCGAGCATCGGGGGTAGGCTTATAGAGGCAGGGGCAAGTTCGGGGAGCAGGGGAAAGAGATCGCGAGCGAAGGTCTCCAGGTCAACAGCAGTTGTTGCGCCAGGTGGATGATTGAAAAGGGAGCGCAACAGGTCGAGTAAGGGCGCGTAGGGACAGTTGTGATCAGCCGGGAAGCAGTTCCCTTGCAGCAGAAGAAAGCCTTGAGCAGTAGCGTGTGTTTTTGTCTCAGCAACCAGACGTGATTTACCTATGCCAGCTTCACCACTCATCAGGACAAGTCGTCCCTCTCCACGCCTGGCTTGCTCAACGAGATGGTGCAGGGTTGCGAGATGATCCGCTCGTCCAACTAAAGTCGGACAGACGATGGGCGGCGTGAATGTTTCTCCCATAGCTTTCATCCTTTTAGACCTGATCTCGTGTCCCTCGTATTTGCTCTGCTATTGTAGCAGAAACATATATACCTCAGCAACCAATCATATAGAGGTCTGAACCATACTGAGTGAAAACTGGTACAATAGGGTCATCACGAAGAAAATTTCGGAAGGTCATTCAATGGGCAATGATTTGCTGGATACATTTGTTGAATGTCTACGTATGTTTGTCATCGCATCAGATAGTCTGGAGGAAACAATCTTAGAACAGTTCCTGCGCTATCGGCAGGAACTGCTTGATTGGAACACTCGCGTAAATCTCACCGCGATTACCAGCCCAGAGGAAGTTTTGATTAAACATTTCCTCGATTCATTGTCCTTGCTGAGCGTTTACGATAGACCAGGAGCGCATTTACTTGATATCGGGACAGGTGCAGGCTTTCCCGGCCTCCCTCTCAAAATAGTACGTCCTCGATGGAAGGTGCTGCTCTTCGAGGCCACCGGCAAAAAAGTTACATTCTTACAACATATGATCGAGACCCTACAGCTACAGGACGTGGTGGCCGTGCATGGTCGTGCCGAAGAACTGGCGCATAAAGCTGAGTATCGCGCCTCATTTGATGTTGTGACGGCGCGTGCCGTCGCATCTCTTCCTACCCTTCTGGAGTATGCCGCGCCGTTTTGCCGCGTCGGTGGGAAGATCATTCTTCTGAAAAAAGGCGATCTGGCCGAGGAGTTGATTCAGGGTAAGCGTGCCGCCCAGCAAGTCGGCGCAGTTTTGGAGGATGATGTTGCTGTGAGGCTGCCAGGACTTGACGATGGGAGAAGACTGCTGGTGTGGGAGCAGCAGAAGCTGTGTCCAAAACAGTATCCGCGCAACGGCGGGGCGATGGCAAAGAAACCTCTGGGAATGGAAAGATAACTGATACGATAGTATCGTCCCAATGTTATCTCATCGCATTCTTTGGGTAGCGATCATCGTGCTCTTGTAATGCCAGCACGTCCTTCACCTGGATTGTTTTGCCTCGTTGAGGGCTTACCGAAATCATAGCCATGGGCGTTTCGATCAACTCTTCCAGGCGCTTCAAATACTTCTTTGCTGCCAGGGGGAGGCCGTCATAAGTATAAATACCTGTGGTGTCGCATTGCCATCCTTCGACCTCTTCGTAGACAGGTTCACACGCGGCGAGATCACTCATGCTTGCTGGCAGGCTGTGTATGATTTTCCCATGGAGCTGGTACGCGGTACAGATTTTTATGGAGGGGAAAGTGTCGAGTACATCGAGCTTGGTGATGACGGCGGAATCAAGACCGTTTAACTGTGCCACGAAGCGTCCTGCTACGGCATCAAACCAGCCACAGCGACGCTCTCGCCCTGTGTTCGTCCCGTATTCGTGCCCGCGAGCTCGTAATTCGCGGCCACTGTCATCGAAGAGTTCTGTCGGCATGGGTCCACTGCCGACACGAGTGATATAGGCTTTGTATACACCGATGACCCGGTCGATTGAACGTGGGGATAATCCCGCGCCGCCAGCGGCGTTAGCAGCCATCGTCGAGGATGATGTGACGTAAGGATATGTACCGAAGTCAATATCGAGAAGAGCGCCTTGAGCTCCTTCTAAGAGGACCATCTTGCGTTCAAAAACCGCTTCATGCAGCATCGATTGTGTATCAGTAATATGCGGCCGTAGTTGGAGCCCGTAGCCGAAATACTCACCGTGAATCTCCTCAAGCGAGAGCGGCGGCTGACCGTAGATCTGGGTGATCATGCGGTTCTTTTGTTGCAGGATATTGGAGAGTTTCGCGCGAAATGTATCGACGTCGAGTAAATCCGCCATACGAATGCCGATACGCGCATGTTTGTCCACGTAGGCAGGACCAATACCGCGTTGTGTGCTGTCAATCTTATCTGATCCTCGTGCCTGTTCCTCAAGACGATCCAGTAAAAAATGATAGGGCATGACGACATGCGCTCGTTCACTGATATAGAGATGAGAAATATCAACGCCGAGTCGCTTGAGTTCGTCCATCTCGGCGATGAGGCCTTTAGGGTCAACTACCACTCCGTTGCCAATAATGCAGGTGGTATTGGGGTAGAGGATACCAGATGGTACGAGTCGAAAGGCAAATTCGCCCTTATCATGCACAACCCTGTGCCCCGCGTTGCTTCCTCCCTGGTAGCGCACGACATACTGTGCGTGCATTGATAATTCATCTACAATCTTTCCTTTACCTTCGTCTCCCCATTGTGCGCCGATGACTGCAACTACCGCCATTGTGGAATCCCTCTCGTCTATGGTACAGTACCATTGCTTACAATACCTCAGATTTTTAGTACGTGTCAATAGCTCTTGCTAGTGTTGTTGAATATAGCTCAACAATAACTGATCAGTGATTTGTTCGATGGGGGCACGGTCATCAGTGAAAACCATCCCTCCATCGCTGTGCCCCTGCGTAACTACCGGAGATACTTCACTGGCGACCTGCCCCATGATACTCGATGGAGTAAATTGAGCCAGGTTTTGGCGAAATGT
The DNA here is from genome assembly GCA_955652655.1 of uncultured Ktedonobacteraceae bacterium. Lineage (GTDB taxonomy): Bacteria > Chloroflexota > Ktedonobacteria > Ktedonobacterales > Ktedonobacteraceae > UBA11361. The sequence goes on from CATPCK010000862.1 coordinate 4,746, forward strand.
CCTGATGGTGGTAGGTTGGACTGTTGCCATGATCTCGGTGTTAAATGTACCAGGAACGTCAAATACGTAGACGCTGGGAAAAATCTTGCTCATCGTATTGACAAAGGCCTGTACTAACCTGTAATCATGAGTGGTATGTGCTGTATTCAGCGCTACTACACCCGTTGACGACAGGTGTGAACGGATGGTAGAAAAAAACTCACGTGTCGTCAATTGAAATGGAATATATGGCTGCTGAAATGCGTCAATGGCTACCACGTCGTATTGTGCCTCCGTTGTCTCTAAATAAGTGCGACCATCCTGAACGTGCACATGGAGATTAGGTTCATTCATTGCGAAGTACCTGCGTCCCACGTCGACAATGGAGGGATCGATCTCCACACCGTCAATGGACACCGGACCATATACCCTGGTAAACTGATGAGCAATAGTGCCAGCGGCGAGTCCGATAATACCGACACGATGCAATTTTTGTGGCGTGAATCCCGCATTGAAATACGGGGCTGCTAAAAAATAATCCCAGTACCAGCCCGTTAAGACGGTATTGGGATTGGGGTAATAAATCGAGTGGATCGCCTGCCCTTCGTTCAGAATAAGCTCTCTCGTTCCATCGGGCAGTTGGGTTACCTGAATATAGTTGTAGAGCGATTCTTGCTCATAGATCAAGTCTGGTATGTTCTTGAGTGGACCCAGTGGTAAGACTAGTGCGACGAGGACCAGGGAAAATGCAGGCCGCCAGCGCGGTTTCAGACCCCACAACGAGGCGGCGAACAGCATTACACCAAAGATGAGCAGCGTACGACGCACACCAAAGGTCGGGATAAGCCACAGTACGGGAAGAAACGCGCCCAGAATGCTGCCAAGTGTCGATATCGCGTAGAGAGAACCACTTGTCTTTCCGCTTCTCCCAACTTCCTTTGTCACGAGGCGAATTGCAAAGGGAGAGACGAGGCCAAGCAGAGTCACGGGGACTGCGAAAAGAAGGATAGTTCCTAGTAGAGAACTGAAGAAGATGCTCACAGAGACTTGCTCCAGCCCCGTAATCGACCACGTGAGGATAATCTGGCTGATGAACGGAAGGATCGAGATAGAGAGCGCTGCCATTGCGGTAATTGTGCAGAGTACCTGCTCGGATGGATAACGGTCAGCGAGACGGCCACCAATGAAGTAGCCAACGGTCAGGTAAACTAAGATCAGTCCAATGAGATTGGCCCAGATGAAAAGCGATGTGCCAAAGTACGCTGCTAGCAGGCGTGAAGCACACATTTCAAGGGCCAGGCTGGTCATGCCACTAATAAAAACCAGTATGATTAGAAAAAATTTCACCCGTTCCTCCGTCTGTCTTTAGTAGATACTAAGGTGTACTCGACAGAAACTGGAAGCGAGCAATCATAATGGCAAAATACTGCGTATTCACTGCATCAAACTGACTATCAGCAGCCTGTAGTTCAATCACATAGCCCTTCTTCGCATGAATAGTAGCAAAGACTTCGACCCGCTCTTTCTGGCCGCTCAACTGGTAGTATGCGATAGCATAGGTCCAGGTTTCACCACCAATGGTGGTGATCGATTTTGAAGTAGGAGCTGTATAGCCTGTATTGGAAGCATAAACTTTTTGCAAGTCCACGTCGACCAGGTTACTGGCATTGGCGTCTCCCTGGATTGGTGGAACTTTAAACGTAGCATACTGATCCTGTTGTGTAGGATTGAGAAACTGCACACCAGTTTTGTCACTCGTTTGTCCCTGATTCCAGCCATTCGGGTACTCAACAATAAATCCATTAGTCGTGCACGATGTATCACACCAGGAGAAATTTGCGTCAGGCGCAGGCGTGGCTGTAGGTGAAGGCGTAGGATTGGGTGTAGCTGTCGCCGTTGGTACGGGACTGGGCGTTGGTGTAGGGGCAATCGTTGGCACGGGTGTTGGTGTAACAGTTGGCTTTGGAGCAGCATGCCCACGCAAGAAGTACAGTGTGCCAAAAAAGATCATTGCTATCAGCGCCAATACGAGCAAGGTAATCACGATTATTAAGGCTGTGTTATTTTGTTTTTTTACCGGTGGAGGTGTAAGTCCAGGTTGCGGTGGATAACTAGTATAGCTCTGCCCGTTTGCATAGGGAGGAACAGGCGAATAACCAGGCTGTACCTGATTTCCAGCCTGGTAAATCTGCCCTTGTGGAGAAGAGCTGTATTGTTCTATGCCGGGATATCCAGCCTGTAAAGGTGCGCCTCCGTAGCTCTGTGGTGGATAATTGGCTGGATAGCTTTGACCAGCATGCGGTGGCAATGCCGACATTGCTTCGGTAGCGTCCTGATAGAAGCCGGTCTGTGGACGAGGATCGGGAGGAGTTATAGTTGGTGTTTGGTTAGGAGGAGCCATCGAGCCGCCCTGATAAGGAGGTATATTGGGATTGGGATTGTATGCGCTGGTTGGAGGCATCGGACTTGCACTGTATGCGTCAGGGGCAACCTCCGGAGCGGGGGAATTGTTCTGATTATATGTTTGTAGAAGTCCACTGCGCGGCGCCTGTACCATTTCAGTTCGTTGTGGTAGTAGTCTTGTGGGTGTTCCACATTGCCCACAGAACGCTTCGTCCTGACTAACCTCGTTACCGCACTTTGGGCATCTCATTACCTGGTTCCTTTTCCTGGTCGCGTCGAAAAACCTGTTTTTGCCGATACTATTGTACCAGCCAGCGTCGATTATAGCGCATTTGTACTGATATGACTACCCTTTGGCCCGATTATCTCAGAGCCTTTTTACGAGCTCATCCTGGGCTTCCTCGAATTCGAGCGATATTTGCTGCAGACCCATTGTATCATAGTGATAGTAGGCAATTATGGACGAACTCGCATCCTGCTCATAATCTCGTTGAACCCTTCCATTGAAAGGGCCACTGAGGATGAACCAGATCCAGGGGATCTGCTGTTCTTTATTCACCCGTTTCATATTTTCCCGGTCAGTACTACTGGCGACTCTCAATCCGCCGGGATGACTATGATATGCTCCAATAATCTCTCCCGGACGGTCTAATTCAACGGCCAGGACATCTTCTGGAGCAAATTCAAAATAGACGGGGGAATTACATATGTTCGGTAGCGGGTGTACCTGCTCAATATGCCAGTTCCCCAGATCATCCATGCGACCTAGCATAAGCCCACATGCTTCAATGTGTCGGCGTTGGCAAACGTCTGTATAAAGTGTATGTCTCGCCTTCATGCTGACCGTGGCTCGTGCACTTGGATGTTTTCTCATAAAGTCTCAATTCAACGGTTAGTTTGTCTCTACTATACCATAAAGTCTAAAGAAGAATCATATTCAAGGTTTAAGGCCTCCTGAAATGAAAAAAGGGGCCTTCTGTCTAGTGCGTGGCAAAAAATTGGTCAGCCTTGTAAGAACGCAAATCAGCGATATGTAAGACGCTGATATCAGGCATGAAGCCGGGTGGTTGCTCTTCTGCGTATTTCCCTTGCTGGACGAATACAGTGGTCAGGCGCTTCCCCATAATTGCTTTGGAATCTACCAGAATTTGTGGTTTATCATCGATCATCGCGTAGTGGTCGGCAGGATACCGTGCCATAACCTCATCCAGGTGCTCTTGTTTATGGACATACAGCAATACCCGACCTTCGACGGCTTCAGCCAGGTTGCTAGAGATTATTTTCTCCGCCTGGAAGAACAAGTCACCATCTGAGACGATTACCGTCAGGCCGATCGTGCGTAGATATGCCAGCGTTTCGAGAGTATAAGGGTAAAGAGCCTGAGAGAAAGGATAGTTGTCAAAAATAGAATGGACGTGAAGGTATGTCTGTTCATCCAGTTCCTCAAGCGATGTTTGTTCTCGAAGCCTCTGTAAGGCAAGTGGAATATCTACAACGCCGCGCTCTTTACGAACTTGCTCATAAATATCCCAGAAGCGTTCCGCCAGTGCCGGGCCCAACTCGACCTGGATGTGGATATCAAAATCACGTTTTACGTCGTCGTTATCGATCAGTGTGTTATCGACGTCAATCAAAAAAGCAAGTGTTGACATATAAGCAGCCCCTTCCTATAGCCAGAAGTTATGAAAGCGCTCTGTTTACAGAATAAAAAGGCGTAATAACGCATCTCAAAGAGCCTAACCCAAAGTGTCTCTTACCTATCATACCGCTTCACTGTCTTTCCGTCTAATTATGAACTGGTTTTCTGTGCTCTCTCTGTGATGTTGCGCTGTACCTGGTGATACAGTTGGTAGCAAGGAGTATTGATCTGGCGAAAGAGTATGGTAATATCTATGTGGAGCACGAAGTGTGGTGTAACCAGGTGGAATAAATGCTTGCACATATAAGTAATATAAATATATGAAGGTTATCTTTCGCAGCAAAGACTTTGCCAGTGTAGAGGGCACTGGCTATGGCTTCAACAATCGGCGTCCAGCCGTACAGGCCTGGCATTACCTTGGGAGGGTGCAACATATGAAATGGGAGGGTTGGTATGAATGCCGCTGGGAAGGCACTGAACTCGTCTGGATGGTGCATGGTGACGAGCGGTTATTTGGCCTGGCGGCAGCGCTCAAATCGAGAGGTTTTCAGGTTGAAGTCAAACAGGATAGGGAAGAGTAAGTAGATGTATTCGGAGAACACAGAAAAGAAACGTGTTGTATTACTGATGTCTCCTGCCACTTATCGTGCTGGAGCGTTTATAAGCGCCGCTAAAAAGCTGAATCTCGAGGTAGTGGTGGGAATTGATCTGCCAGAGTCTCTGGCAGAATACTGGCATGTCCCCCTTGGCGTTGATTTTGCCGCACCTGCAGCATCGGTGCAGACGATCGTCGAGTACGCGAAAGAACATCCTATTACGGCCGTCCTTTCTGTTGATGATGCAGCAAGTGAACTGGCAGCTCTTGCCAGCGTGGCATTAGGTTTGGCCCATAATTCGCCGAAAGCGGCTGAAGCAGCGCGCGACAAATTGTTGATGCGCACCTTGATGTCAAAAGGTGGCGCGCCCTGTCCCGTTTTTCGCCCCTTCACCCTTGGTGATGATCCTGCCTGGATCACTGGGCAAGTGACCTATCCCTGCGTGGTCAAACCGTTACGCCTCTCGGGTAGTAGAGGTGTGATACGTGCCAATGATCCCGCTGAATTTGTGGTTGCCTTCAACCGCTTGAAGCGCCTTCTGTTCTCTGAGGGGTATTCAAAACATGACCACATGCTGGTTGAAGACTTCATACCTGGTTTTGAGGTAGCCCTGGAGGGCATACTGACTCGCGGACAATTGAAGGTGCTGGCGCTTTTTGATAAACCAGACCCACTTGATGGCCCCTTTTTTGAGGAGACCATCTATGTCACTCCATCAAGCTTACCTGCGAAGATTCAAGAAGATATTGCCAGGTGCGTGACCACAGCAGCCGCTTCGCTGGAATTACGCGAGGGACCTGTTCATGCCGAACTGCGTGTCAACGACCAGGGACCGTGGATGTTGGAAATTGCTGGGCGTTCCATCGGAGGACTCTGCTCAACCATACTGGAGTTTGGGGCTGGTATGTGCCTGGAGGAACTCATTTTACGCCAGACCATTGGTGAAGAAATCAGTTCTATCGAACGTGAGGAACGCGCCAGTGCTGTGATGATGATCCCTATTCCTGCGGCTGGTATGCTTAAAGCTGTCTATGGAGTGGAAGAAGCGCAGGCCGTGCCACTGATTACAGGTGTCAAGATTACCGCAAAGCTGCATCACCCTCTTGTGCCTTTACCGGAAGGAGCGAGTTATCTTGGCTTCATCTTTGCCCATGGCGATAGTCCTGCTGAGGTAGAAGAGGCGATTCGACGGGCGTATTCCTTGTTGAAGTTTGTTATTAAGCGGGATATCCCCGTACTCAGATCGATAACGCCGGCCCTCCCTCGCTAAGCAGTTTTTCCGCTGCCGTTTCCTCTGCTTTTTTGTGTGTTCATGTTAACCTCTCCCATGGCTTTTTACCATTTTTACCTATCTATGCAAACCTGTTATGCACTCAAGTTGGTTACGCTCATTAACAGAACAACATTGGTAGAAACAACTAGAAAGAAATTAGTGGAGGGTACTATGGCGGTTCAGTCAGCGCCTATTCAGACTATCGGTCTCAAACTCGGTTATGAACGAGCCAAACGAGTTCTTGATATCCTATTTACTCTACTTATTGCAGTACCCGTTCTACTAATCGGTGCGGTCATTGCGTTGTTAATATTCGCAGACTCAGAAGGCCCTATCTTTTACCGTCAGAAACGTGTAGGGCGTAACGGAGCCGAATTTGAGATGCTCAAGTTCCGCTCGATGTATGTCAAAAACGATGACAGCAGACATCGTGAGGCTATAAAGCACTACATGAATGGCAGCAAACTCAATAATGATACAGATTCACC
>CATPCK010000863.1 GCA_955652655.1 uncultured Ktedonobacteraceae bacterium
CATGTTCGCGGGTAGCCGATCTTCCCCACCAGACGCGAACGCCAGGGTAGAAAAGGGAACCCCCCCTCCAAGTGGGATCGCCATGCATGCTACCCGAAAATTGCTGGTCATCTGCTGTCTTCCAAAAGGAAGTATACACTATAAATTGCTGAAACACTCGGCATCCTCATCACCAAGCGATCACCGTCACCTGGACAGGTGCGTTGCGCAGCGCCTTGGCCGCCTCGAGCCCGCCAAAGCCTGCCCCGACAATCACGATGCGGGGCTGGGAAACAGCAGCCTGTTTCTGCCCATCCTCTCTCATCTGTGGCTTGCTCACATGCGTTCTCTCATGCTTCATGTCTTGCCCCTTCCTCTTTCTGCGATCACGCTTCGCTGATGCGCCTGACCTCCACCTACCCATTGCGCACACGAACGTCGTAGCGCGGTGCATTGACGGTCGCCGTCCCGTTCAGCAAACTCTTCAAGCGTCGTGGTGGCTTGCGGTAGGTACCAACCACCACCTTGATCGCCTCCTGAAGGGCATCGCTCAGCCGCTCCGCAAAGGGCTGAGGCGAGGGAGATATGTCAGACATCGTTTGTACTCCTTCACGAGACCCAGCCCTCACACTCTCTTTGCACCATGTTCCAGAGAAATGTGGGGAAAAGTCACGACTCCAGTCCAAGCACCAGTACCGCGCTTCGGCTCTGCCACTAGGCAGAGCCGGATTGCGTACCTGTTGACTGACCGGAGCTGCTCTGCTGGCCTTGCACATGTGCAAAAGTGTTCACGATGTTTTGCACGACCTGATCACGAGTGACGCCTGCTGCCTGTGCAGCCTGGTCAATGTCCTTCATCGTAATGTGGCGATTATCCCCGTAATCCTCGTTAGGGTTTCCACAACCACAGCTGAGACACATAGGGTACTCTCCTTTCTTGTCTTATCCGTTTACAAAACACGTTTCCCAAACATATTGTTGTACGACATATATCTACCATAACATACAATCCGTCGAGTGAGATACAAGGCAATCACGAAACAATCACAATCCGGGGTGAAGGATGATCCATGCGCGGATACCTTCTCCCCACCGTTCTGGTCTCTCCTCAAGCCTGGGTGCTTTCTGTCTGCTGGGCTTCGGCAAACATCTGTCTGAAGATCTCCAGGCATGCTTGTCCCTGGCAGGTGGCAGGCGTGATGGCCATCACCCGATCAGGATGGTGTGCATCAACAGTGATCTCTGGCAGCCCCACGTTGCTGATGTGTTTCCCGGAAGGCAATACAAAGGTGGGGCTTCCTTCGATGTGGAGCCGTTCCCAGCCCTCTTGCGCCTCCTGGAGCACCTGGTATTTCGTCACACCCCGGTCGAAGTCGTCGGCAAAGCGTTGCTCATCGAGGCCCACCTGTTGCGCGAGTTCGAGGAGAACGTGGCGCAGAGCGATGCAGCGGCTCTCCGCGAAGAAGGCTACCCGGATTGCCCAATCGAGGTCATCGGCCAGGGCCAGGCTCTGGCGCTCCGCGCACTTGACCGCCTCGAAGGCAGGCCACATCGTCACCGGCCACTCGCCGTCTTCCCGCTGCCAGGGCTGATAGGGAATGCCCGGTTCCTCGCGCACGAGCAGAGGGAGTTCACGCTCGAGCAGCGCTTTGGGGGTGGGTTCCCTGTTGACATACTCCAGCGGCAGGCTTTTATGCTCGATGGCGATGGTTCCGTGATACGCATCGCGCAGCTTGCGCAAACGATAGGCGCACACGTAGGCATACGGACAGGCGAGGTCTGCGTACATGGCGATAGGGATGGGCTCTGTCATCATGCATGCTCCTTCCTTCCCCCTGCTTCTTCGGACGTTCCCTTATAGGTTAGGACCCGACCCCACAGGCTCTTGGTCCCCCACAGGCCAGAGCGGAGGCACTCAAGTTGCACAATTTGACCGTGGTCCACAAAGAGATTCACCTCGGCCCCGTAGTTCTTGATATACCAGGCAAAGACTTCGGGGTCGGCGGCCTCGAACATCACCTTCTCCAGCCCCAATGCATCGATGATTTTTACGGCGACATCGGTGCGCCAGGTCTTCACGTTCTCGGTGATGCCCTCGGACTCAATCATGATCATGGAAGCCCCGGCCTCCAGGAAACGCTTTGCCTGGGCAATGGTCCAGCCCACGTCGCGCGTCCCCTCGGCTGCCAACTCCTCGATGGCCGTGGCTCCCCCGGCCCCGAACTGGATGCCCACCTCCGGCTTGGCCTTGAGCCCGGCCTTTTGCACCTGCTCTACCAGGCGCAGCCAATCGTCCACGGGAATGGTGATAAACCCGCTGGAGATTTCGAGAATATCGAACCCCACATCGCGGCACTCCTGGATATATCGGTGTACAGCTTCGGGTCCCTGCGTGAGCACGTGTTCGATGAACCCGCCGGTGGAGACCAACACGTTGTAGCGATGGACCAGGTCGATGATCTCCGTGAGCGCGGGTTTCGGCATCAGGGTGAACGACCCCCCGGCGAACTTGAGGGAGTCCACGTACTCGCCCATGGTCTCCAGGAGATCCTCCAGGTAGCGCTTCCCCATGGGGGTATAGTAGGGACCGCGGATCTCGGTGATGCCGCGCGTGCGCGGTTTGCCCTCGCG
>CATPCK010000864.1 GCA_955652655.1 uncultured Ktedonobacteraceae bacterium
CTTATATTCCTAATCCTGATACGGGCCGGTCTGAGTTTATCGAGACTGATCCGAAAAGTGAGGCTGGTCGTCGTGTGGTCAACTTGCCTCGCTTTGTCATTGATTCGCTGCTGGAATACCGGAAGCATCAGTTGACGTTACGTGTTCGTTCGTCTCAATGGCAGGACAAGGATTTGGTCTTTTCTACGGCTCATGGCGGATATGTTGAACCCCAGTATGTTTACGATGCTCTTAAAGCTTTATTGAAAGAGGCAGGCTTGCCAGATATGCGGTTTCATGATCTGAGGCATAGTGCCATTTCGATCTGGTTAGCGATGGGGATTAACCCGAAAGTGATACAAGAGCTCGCAGGGCACAGTGATATCCGGATTACCATGAATGTCTATGGGCATGTGTTTCCTGGAATGCATGGTCGGGCGATGGACGATTTTGATCGGAAGTTTCGGGCTGTGACTGATGAGTGAGAAGTGATCTTTGCAGAGCGGCCAGCGTCTTCCGAGATGCTGGCTCGTGTGTTATGCCCATGGTAAGGCTTGTCATGCCGTTTGGGTAGGCGTGGTGATGGTGCTGATGCCTTGGATTTTTGACACCTTAATTGACACCTTAAGGGGCGTATTTCGCTGTTTTTTGTTGGACTTTGATGGACTCTCTTGTATGAAATTGGAGTGCGGAGTGTGCTGAGTGAGCGTGAATATGCCTGTTGAGGGAAGAAATTGCAGACATTTGGCGTTAGGTGTGATAGAATACATATCAAACTCATTGAGCCGTAGTCTCGCACGCACGTACCATTGAGTGGGTTCCACAGGAAAGTAAAGTACTGATGATGAGTACACATGAGAACGATGCACAGGCTCTGGATGCCTATTCGTATGCAGTAACCACAGCGGCGGAGCGTGTTGGGCCTGCGGTCGTCCGTATTGATATAGAGCGAGATGGTCAGCGTGTTGGTCCTTTCAATGTGCCTGCCTTTGGGAGCGGTCTTGGCTCCGGTTTCATCTTCTCCTCAGACGGCCAGATTTTAACTAATGCCCATGTTGTTTCACGAGCGCGACGTATCCGGGTAACCCTGGCGGACGGACGGAAATTCGATGCTGGCCTCGTTGGCAGCGACCCGGAAGTGGATGTTGCCGTCCTTCGTATCGGCGCGGATCATCTCCCCGTTGCGGAACTTGGTCGCGTCCCACTACGCGTCGGTCAACTGGTGATTGCTGTCGGGAATCCTTATGGATTGAACTGGACGGTTACTGCTGGAGTGGTCAGCGCGTTGGGCCGTGATCTGGATGTTCCCGGTTCGCGCAAAATGACCAATTTGATTCAAACCGACACTTCAATCAATCCCGGTAACTCGGGTGGCCCGCTAGTCGATAGCTTTGGGCGAGTCGTGGGTATCACCACGGCTATGATGCCCATGGCCCAGGGTCTGGGCTTCTCGGTACCACTGGATACCGTGAAAGCAACCATCGCCAGGGTTACCAGGAAGCGTGAGGCAAAACCCGAGGGAACATCGATGGGAGTCGGCGGGATGCGGGTGAAGATTGACCCGGCCTTGCAGAAAAGCCTCGCACTATTACAGCAGTTTGGCATGGAACTGCTGGAGATTCGTCGCGATGGGCCTGCCGAACGCGCTGAACTCAAGCGCATGGACATCATTCTTACAGCCGACGATGAAGCTGTGACAGAACCCCGTGATCTGCAGCGAATCGTACGGCGTCACCGCGCTGGAGAAAAATTAGCCATCGGTTTCTTAAGAGGAGGTAAACAACGCAAAGTGACTGTAGTGCTGTGAAGTATCCAGGGCTTTCACGATAGGCTACAGCATGGCCCTGTTACTTGCATTCTATCTGCTTGATGTAGATAGTGATATAGACATTTCTCAACAGAGAGGAATCCCCAGTTTAAACAGAGGTGCCGTGGTCTCTAAAAGACCATGGCACCTCTCTTATTGCCTCAGATCAACGTATTTCACTCGTGCTGCATGCAAAGAGGTTTCAAGCTAGTGCGCCAGGAACTCACCAATTTCCTTGAGAAGGTATGGAGAGATACTCATTCATCCTCCTCGTCATCACTTAGTTTATTATGCTCGCCGTCCTCGCGTTGCTTTCGCAACAGTTCCTCAACGCCACGAATCAAGGACTCAGCGCTTGGTAGTGGCCCTGTTCCCACGGACGTATCCGCATTGAATATTGAATCTTCCTCGTCGTCATCGCCATCATCGGAATTAACTGCTTCGCTAACCTGCTCTTCCAGCTTACGTACATATGCGCTCGCCTCTGGATCTCTTGCAACCAACGTGGAGATTTGTTCTTCGAAACGAATAGCGTCCGTTTGAATATCGCTTAAATCTAATCCGAAGGACATAAACGTGTTGAGATAAGTGAGGAGCGCCGATGTTACTTTGATATTTGGTGTGGCCGCGAGGTAATGTGGTGCCGCCGCCCAAATACTAGCCGCGGGAATGGCTGCTCGTCGAAATCCATCCTGTATTACTCCCACCATTCCGGTTGGTCCTTCATAGCGTGAATTATGAATATCCATTTCTTTGAGGCGTTCCTTCATATCCACGTTGGATGACGTTCCTGTAATAGGCACGGCAATTGAGTGTGGTACATCAGCTAGTAATGCCCCGAGCAGCACGATTTCTGAGGCATGGAATTTCTTACAAACTTCCAGAAAGCATTTACTGAACGTCTTCCACTTCAGCTGCGGTTCTGCGCCAAGATAGAGGATGATATCATTGCTCAGGTCGGGGGCCTGGTGCGCTAAGAACTGGCAAGAAGGCCAGACGATGGTGCGCTGTATACCATCTACATATTTGATTGTAGGCCTCGTCTCAGTGAAAACAAAAAAATCCTCGATATCGATCTCCGCGAGCTTTGTGGGTTTCCAACGATCGATGAGGAATTTGATCGCTGTAGTTGCCGCATCAGCGGCATCGTTCCATCCCCCAAAGGCTGCAATGACCACAGGATCCCGTAATTCTGGCTCACTATGATAGTGTATATATTCCATACAGTACCTCTCAGGTGGCTTGATGATTTGCTCTCCAAACGTCACACTGTATCATTGTAGCATAGCTGAAAAGAGGGAAATAATCAAAAGCCGGAGGGCGCATATCGTGAGGAGACACGGGCTGCACCCTCCAGTTTTTGATAAGGAGCCTTCTGGTCAAGAATGCCAGCGTTGCATATGCTCCGCGTGTGTTTGCAGATATGCGTCGTCTGCAAAAAATCGGTCGTAAAACTCCAATTCCAGGTGGTTTGATTAGCATCGTTGGGTCAAGTAATGGGGAGCTATTCCACAAAAACCTGCAATGCTCCAACCAAGCGCAACATCCGTCCCACCTGCACGTTCCTGTAAATAACGGTAGAGTCGACGGGCTTGGTCTGTATTTTCCCAATTTGGCTCAATCTGCGCGAATGGGCTGTGGGCAGTGCGCTCGCCTCCTGAGCCATCACCATCCGTGACCGAATCAACGATCAAGCGGTTTGCACTACTCTGGAGCAATCGCTGCCCAAACTTCTCGATCCCAGAATATGGGAGACAAGGGCTGACCGTGATCTGAGTAGATATACCGCAAGCGCGAGATTCCCGCACTAATTCCCAGCGTTTCTCCAATGGGGGACCTCCTTTGAGACGCTTAAGATAGGCCTGGTCATCTGTTTCGATGGTGACGGATAAGCAGGCATAAGGAATCTTCTCCAGTAATGAAAGGTCGCGTGAGGCTAGCGGAGAGCGTGTCTGGACGACAAGCAGATCAAGATCATCATAATCAGCAAAGACCTCCAGGCATTGACGCGTTATCTGATACTCACGTTCAATGGGCTGGTATGGGTCGGTCGTGCTGCTCATGAAGATACGCAGTTTCTGGCGTGCCTGTGGCTTCATTGTGCTCAGCGCCTTCGCTAGCAGTTGAGCAGCGTTCGTTTTGACCTGGACAGCGTGACCCCATTCCCCGGTGAAACCGCGAAAGTGCCAGTTGGGAAGAAATTGTGCATAGCAATAGAGGCCGCACGTTGTCTGTCCAAAGCCGCATCCCACGTACCCTGAAAGTGAATGGGTAAAAGGGTAGGGCCTGGCAGCCAGGAAGCCATTTCGTTGAGGCGTCAGTATACTTTTTGCTTCTTTCAGGAGAATTTCCATGTGATTTGTGCAATGCTACAATAACTATCCAACTTATCTCTTTACGGGAGTGGCACCAATTTGTTGCAAGAGACCCGGGTCGTCCCTGATATACCTGCTGATGAGAGTCATACTATTGACGCTAACTCCCATCTAGCCCTATACTCACAATATGACGACCATCACTATACCCATTATCTATCAGGATCACCATCTGTTAATTGTTAACAAACCGGCAGGGCTTGTCATTCACCCCACCTATAAAAATGCTGATGGAACAATGTGGAATGCCCTGTTAGCTGACCTTGCGCAGCTAGGTGCTGACGATTGGCAACCACCTGTATTGCCAGATGAGCCCGAGTGGGCAGCTGCCCCACCACACATACAGACCATGTTGCGGCAAAGACGCATTGAAAAGCAGTGGAAAGAAGATGGTCTGCTTCCTCGTCCCTGCTTGTTGCATCGCCTGGATAAAGACACATCGGGTATCGTGGCACTGGCGCGTACTGAGCGATCGCGCCGTCACCTGGTTCGCCAATTTCAAGACCATTCGATCGATAAACGTTACCTCGCTGTCGTCCACAAGGGGGAACCCACCTGGGCGCAACCCCGCACTGCGTTCACAGTTGCAAAACGCAATGATGAAGGGACCATGCACCAGGTCCATGTCATCACGCTCGCTCAAAATGAAGAGTTTGTGCTGGATGGTCCTTTACAACGAGATCCTGATGATCGTCGTCGCTCTATCGTCGGCCCAGCAGGGCAGTCCGCGCAAACCCTGGTAAAGGTTTTAGCCGTCGCGCAGCCATTTACATTGTTGGAGGTTCGCCTTGTAACGGGACGCACTCATCAAATTCGTGCACACCTTGCAGCCCTGGGTTATCCGATTGTAGGTGATACCGTTTACGCTCACTCTTCAGTGCCTGGTACTCCACAGGCAATGATGAGAAGGCAGTTCCTACACGCGTACAGCCTTGAACTACGGCGCTACCCCGATAACGCACTGTCTCATTTTGTGGCCCCCCTTGCCGAAGACCTGGTCTTCTGGATGAAGTATTATTTTCCCGATGCCTTAGGAGCAATTGATGCCAACAGCACAGTACCCGCCTGATTACGGCCCACATGCTATCCTTAACGAAGAAGAGAAGAAAAAACGCCTTGATGCCATGGTCAGGATCTGGCAGAGTGACACCGAACGGCGTATCGAACGCGAAGGCTATCGACCATTCATCAAAGGGGTTGGCCTTGATGAATATCGCTATTCTGTCTGGCTGCGCTTCCCCGAGTGGGAGCGTTCAGCTGTGGTCGGCCAGGTGATCACCCTGCAACGCTCGCCAGGCGGTTCTCCAGAAGATCCTGCCCTCTTCAGTGCCTGGCGACGCGACCCTTTGCTGAGAACGATGCCGGACTGGAAGGTGCAACTTCCCAACGAGAATGTCTTCAATATCTCAGTACGTATCACCCCTGGCGGTCTGGGTGAGGGCAGCAAGTGGGTCATTGTCATGCCTAAAGAGATGATCCCTCGCTACAGGCCAGCATGGCCCAGACAGCAAGATTGGGTTGCGTGGACCCGCTCGTTTGACTGGCTCTCCATCGGTATTGGTTTTATTCGCATGATGCTCGATACTCTGTAGTATAGTATACTGAGACAAGACGCGTTCAGGACACTTGGTAGATCACGGATTGGAGCTTGAAAATGATTGAGCCTGGCGATATTCCTACTACACCACGCCCCCTCTCGCTAACAAACGATAATGAAGCTACAACTATTCAGGTACCTACATCGCAGGCGATAGCGACAGCTTCCCCTACGCCTGCGCCAGCAGCGACGACGGCACTTCCTTTTGTCAATATCGATGATCTGCTGGCGATACAGCTTGCCGGTGATCCACAGGTTTCCCCACAGAACACGGCAGCTGCATCCAGTAGTGGACCGCTCATCGCGTTCGTGGTGCAGCGGTGCAACCCAGAAAAAAACACTACAAGCAGCGCAATCTGGCTGGTACACAGTAGCGGTGGCAAGACGGATCCAGCATGGCAGGTCACCAGCGGCGAACAGCATGATTTCGCTCCGCGATGGTCGCCCGATGGGCGAGGCCTGGCCTTTTTGAGCGACCGCAGTGGCAGTGTGCAGATTTATCTCCTCCCCCTTAACGGCGGCGAGGCACGGCAGGTCAGCCACCTGCGCAATGGAGTCACCGAGTATAATTGGAAACCAGATGGGACAGCGATCCTGGCACAAAGTCCGTGGAAACCTGCTGATGACAGAGATGAGTCTGATAGCAGCAACATTGCCTACGTCTATACGCGGTTGGATGAACAGTGGGACGGCATGGGTTACAAGCAAAACCGGCACCAGCAGCTCTGGCTGATCCCGCTTGAGGGGGAAGCGACACGCATCACCTCGGAGCCGGTGGATATCGTGCAATCATGCTGGTCGCCGGATGGCAGCGAGATTGCCTTCTGCGCTAACCGCCGCTCTGAGCCAGACCTGAGCGTAAGCATGGCACTGTGGGTACTAACACTGGCAACGGGGCAGATGCGCCGCCTGACGCCCGAATAGGGGCTGGCCCAGATGCCGGTCTGGTCGTCGGATGGACGAACCATCGCCTACTACTATGCTCCCGACCAGACGGAGGCCAGCAACATCGTTCCCTGGATTGCCGAGGCCAGCGGCAATAGCAAGCCTCGGCCAGCCGTGCAGGGAGATCATGACTTCACCTGCCTGGAATTGATCATTGACGAACTGCATAGCACTATGCTTGGCTACCCACAATGGTATCCCGATAGCAAAGCCCTGCTCATCACCGTCCAGGAGCGGGGCCAGGTTCACCTGTATCGCCTTGATA
>CATPCK010000865.1 GCA_955652655.1 uncultured Ktedonobacteraceae bacterium
ATACCAGTCCGAAGCCGTTCGTTGGTCTCTTTGGCGCCTTCGGTGACGAATTTGTGGGGACCGCTCTCCTCGTTGGCCTGATCTTTGCGATCGTCGATGGAAGAAACCAGCCTGTCCAGGCCAACCTCAACCCCCTGATCATCGGCTTCTTGATCGTGGCCATAGGCGCCTCCTTTGGACTCAACACCGGGTACGCCATCAATCCCGCCCGTGACTTCGGCCCACGCCTGTGGGTTGCCATTGTCAGCGGAGGCGAGAGTTTTGCCGTGAACAATTACTACTTCTGGGTACCAATCGTCGCACCGCTGCTTGGGGGTGTTGCTGGCGCCTTTATCTACGACTTTACCATTGGCAAGGTGTTAGAGGCGAAAAAGCTAGGGCCGTCTGGTGACACTGTAACAAAGGGTGAGGCTGTACGAGAGCCTGCCGTCGAATAGTCTTTAGCGAACAAACGAAAGGGCGAACATACGAATTTGCCGCAAGGTCGCTAAACGAACCCTTTTGCATGTTCGTATGTTCGTGGTCACCATGCATTCACTATCTTCAACAGTGCGCATGCACAACCTCACCAATCTGACCAGCGAACGACATGATGTCCTTGTAATCGGCGGAGGAGTTACAGGCGCAGGAGTCGCCCTGGATGCCGCGGCTCGCGGGTACAGGGTCGCTCTCGTGGAGAAAATAGACTTTGCCAGTGGCACGAGCAGCAAATCAACGAAACTGGTGCATGGAGGGATCCGTTACCTGCCGAATTTTGATTTTGCCCTGGTGCACGAGGCACTTGTTGAACGGGGTATTCTCTTACAAAATGCCCCATTTCTGGTTTCTCCCTTGGCGTTTGTCCTGCCTATTTACGAGGGTGATCGTCATCCTGTTGGCATGCCGTTTACCACACCGAAAGGTATAGGCTTGGGATTGCTTCTCAATATTGGGCTTTGGATGTATGATGGGTTATCTGGACGGCGCAATATAAGATTGCACCGTCATTTGAGGCGCAAAGGTGTACTGAAGCTGGCTCCAGCCCTTGTTCCCGAAGGGTTGAAAGATGGCTACATGTACTATGACGGTCAGACCAATGATGCTCGCCTCACCATGGCTCTCATCCGTACGGCTGCTCAATATGGAGCTACGATCACCAATTATACCGAAGTTACTTCTTTTATTAGCGAGCATGGTAGAGTAACTGGCGTAAACATTCATGATAGACTTGGCGATCAGCACCTGACTGTACATGCTCGGCACATCGTGAATGCAACAGGGATCTTCTCCGAGGAAGTGGAGGCGCTCACTGGTACTGAGTCACTCGTCAAGATAGAGCCAAGTAAGGGAGTACACCTGGTGCTATCTCGCGAAGACCTCAAGCTGGGAGACGCGGCAATCGTCTTACCGGAAACCGAAGATAAGCGTATTCTCTTCATTGTTCCATGGGAGTCGAGGGCGATTTTCGGGACGACAGACACTGGCACTGGTGATCTTGATCATCCGACGGCTTCGAAGGAGGATGTTGCGTATCTGCTGAAGTATCTCAATCGCTATCTCACAGTGAACCTGACCGAGGAGAATATTATCAGCACTTACGCAGGTTACCGCCCTCTGGTAAGCCCGCGCAAGCCAGGACGTTCTACCGCGAAAGTCTCACGTACACACGCCGTATTGCAAAGTCCATCTGGACTTGTCACCATTGTCGGCGGGAAACTGACAACGTACCGGCGTATGGCTCAGGATACCGTGGATGTGCTTAATCGCCGTGATGGTTCTCGCGTGCTACATCCTACCCAGTCGTTGCCTTTGCAAGGCAGTGCCGGCTGGCCTTTTATGCAGCGTGAACTGGAAAAGAAAGGTACCGCGCTGGGACTCAGCCATCAAACAATCGCGCACCTTGGCAGGAGTTATGGAACAGAGGCAATCACTGTACTGGATCTCATTGCAGGCGACCCGTCATTGGCTCAACTCCTTATCGGTGACCTGCCCTACATTCGGGCCGAAGTGGTTTACGCGTGTTGCTATGAGATGGCCGTGACACCATATGATGTACTGGCGCGCCGTACCTCGATTACCCTGGAAGACCGCCAGCGTGGTTTAGGCGTTGTCGATGAAGTTGCCGCGCTGATGGCAAAGGAACTCCAGTGGACTCCCGAGCAACAAAAGTCATTGGTTGATGCTTTTTGTAGGGCGATGGACACGCAAATCGCCGCCGAAAAAATTGAAGTGTGAGAGAGCGAATGCTCTTCCATACTATCCTGTTGAAGTGTAGAGACAGGGAGACATGCTGTGTTTCGTTGTCTCCGTAGATACCATGTTCCCTGGAGGAGAGATCATGAAAAAATTGATCAATAAGCCAGAAGATGTCGTCAAAGAGGCGCTGGCGGGAATGCTGGCTGCCCATTCTGACCTGATTCGTGTCGATATCGAGCAGCAAATCATAGTGCGTAAAGATGCGCCTGTTAAAGGGAAGGTAGGAGTTATCTCAGGGGGCGGGAGCGGACATGAACCAATGCACGGAGGGTTTGTAGGGTTTGGTATGCTAGATGCGGCCTGTCCTGGAGCCGTCTTTACCTCTCCCGTTCCAGATCAGATGCTGGCTGCTACACGTGCTGTCAACGGCGGCGCAGGTGTACTGCATATTGTAAAGAATTACACCGGTGACGTCCTTAACTTTGAAATGGCTGCTGAACTGGCGGCTGCCGACGGGATCGATGTAGCCAGTGTTGTCACCAACGACGACGTCGCTGTTCAGGACAGCCTCTATACGGCGGGACGACGCGGTGTCGGAGTCACAGTACTGCTGGAAAAAATCGTCGGTGGCTTTGCGGAGACGGGTGCACCATTAGACAAGGTAGCAGCGTTGGCGCGTAAGGTAAATGAACATGGCCGCAGCATGGGTATGGCTCTGACCTCTTGTACCGTGCCCACTGCGGGGAAGCCTACCTTTGAATTAGGCGAGGACGAGATGGAAATCGGCATCGGTATCCATGGTGAGCCGGGAAGACGTCGTGTCAAGATTGCCTCGGCTGCTGAAATAACCGAAATGCTGGCTGGTCCTGTTGTTGAGGACCTGGGTCTCAAGTCTGGTGAACAGGTACTGGCAATGGTCAATGGCATGGGAGGCACGCCACTGATCGAACTCTACGTCGTCTTCGATGCGCTAATCCGTATCCTGGGTGCAAAAAACATTTCGATCGCCCGATCGCTGGTTGGCAACTACATCACCTCGTTGGAAATGGCCGGTTGTTCCATTACACTCGTACGTCTCGATGACGAATTAACAAAGTACTGGGATGCTCCTGTGCACACTCCTGCACTACGCTGGGGCCTGTAGCAACCATGTAGGGTTTTGCCCGCCCAATATTGTTTAAGGGGTAAATCACGCAAGCCTGAAGGGGCTTGCGTGATTTACATAAGATGGAAGCCTTGAAATACAAGGAAGGAATCTGGTTCATGACCAATGAGGATAACCTGCGCTGGTTAGAGCGTATTGCGGATGTATTACATGAGAATGCTGCATATTTGACGCAGCTTGACTCACCTATTGGCGATGCCGACCATGGAGTAAACATGGATCGTGGCTTCAAAGCCGTGCGCGACAAATTTCCTTCGATGGCTGAGATGGACATTTCCACCCAGTTGAAAACGGTTGGTATGACGCTCGTTTCAACAGTAGGAGGTGCAAGTGGCCCGCTCTATGGAACAGCCTTTTTACGTGCCGGTACAACAGTCGCGGGTAAAGCAGAACTTGATACCGCAGATATCGTAGCCATGCTTGAAGCCTTCCTGGGAGGCATAGTAGCTCGTGGTAAGGCACATGAGGGTGAAAAGACCACGGTAGATGCATTGACGCCTGCCGTGAATGCAGCTAAACAGGCTCTTGCCGAAGGTGTCACCGCAAAAGAACTGGCATTACGCGCTGCCCAGGCTGCGGAGGAAGGCATGAAAGCCACCATCCCTCTCCTTGCCACTAAAGGCCGTGCGAGCTATCTGGGTGAACGCAGCATAGGGCACCAGGACCCGGGTGCGACATCAAGCTGGCTCATACTGCGCAGTTTAGCTGAAACGCTCTAAGACGCTGTCAGGCAAAAGCCATCTCATGCACTGTACAATGCACTCTCTTTGCTTTTTTTAGATGAAGTATGACTTTGCTTCTATAAAGGTGAACTAGACCATGACTGTAGGGCTGGTTATCGTTTCGCATAGCGCTCAACTGGCGAATGGTGTAGCCGAACTGGCTGGGCAGATGACCCAGGGAGCGACCCCTATTGCCGCAGCAGGCGGCGGTATCGACGATATTTTAGGTACCTCTGCTGATAAAATCCAGGCCGCGATGCAGGCTGTTGATGGGCCGGATGGCGTACTCGTTCTGTTAGATTTAGGGAGCGCGATACTGTCTGCCGAGATGGCACTGGAGTTGCTCAATAGTGAGCAACAGCACCATGTCATGCTCAGTTTTGCGCCCCTGGTGGAAGGCGCTATTGCCGCTGCTATCGAAGCCTCACTTGGTCGTACCCTGGCTGAAGTAAAGCAAGCTGCAGAAAAAACGGCCAGTGTAGAACAGCTTCAGCTATTGAAACCTCTCAGTTCTGCGCAGGAAGAAGCAGAAGCGGCTGTTCCCCTACCACCTCCACCTGCTCAATCAGATGTACGAGAGATGCAACTCACTTTGACCAATCCTACAGGCTTGCACGCCCGTCCGGCCAGCCTTTTTGTGCAGACCGCGGGGCGATATGATGTCCGTATCGAGGTCCTCGGACGTGGACGGCAAGCTGAGGCTACCAGTATTATTGGCGTCCTCGCATTGGGCATACGAAAAGGTGATACGATTACGCTGCGCGCAAGTGGAAAAGAGGCGGAGGCGGCCTTGGAGGCGCTGCGTGGATTGAACCTGGCAAACTTCTATGAAACGACGCCCGAGGTGGAGACGCCGGAACCTGCCCTTCCTCAAGATGCTAAGTTACCACAGGATGCCGGTCAACAGCCGGTATTGCCAGCATCTCAGGAAACGCGTGATACCTGGCACGGTATCACGACTTCACCTGGTGTAGCCATCGGTCCAGCCCTTCTTTATACATCAACCGGCCTTGCTTTGAGCAAGGTGGAGCGGCGTGCCATAACCGAAGAGCAGATTACAGCCGAACAGGAACGCCTGCGTCATGCCTTAAGCACGGCGGCCGCTGAACTTCAAGCATTGACAGCAAGTTTGCAGCAGAGTATTGGTCAAAGCGAGGCTGCGATCTTTGAAGCCCAGTCACTCATGCTGCAAGACCCCGCATTGAGTGAGACCACGCTTAAGGCGATTGAAGAACAGCGTATCGATGCTGCGAGCGCACTGGCCTTTGCTGGTGAGCAGCAAGCCTCTACACTTGAGGCGCTCGATAGTCCTCTTTTTGCCCAACGTGCCGTCGATGTGCGCGATGTTGTCAACCGCGCGCTCCAACATCTAAGCGACCAGCTTGTACAAAAACAGGATTTGAGCGCGTTGAAGCAGCCTGTTATTCTGCTAGCACAAGATCTCACGCCGACGGATACCGCGCAGCTCAGACCAGAAACTGTTCTGGGTATTTGCACGACACAGGGTGGGCCCACAGCACATGCCGCTATTTTAGCGCGAGCGCTCGGCATTCCTGCCGTTGCGGGTATGAGTGAGGCTGCCTTACAGGTTATTCATACTGGAGATGAACTGGGACTGGATGCTGATAATGGCTTACTCTACCACCATCCTGTTGCAGAGGTGCGGACGCAGTTGACGCAGCGCTTAGCTGAACAACAGCGTCAACGAGTCGCACTCTTGAGTAAGGCACAACAGGCTGCGACGGTAGTGAGCATCGATGGGCGTCGCATTCTCCTGCTGGCGAATATCGGCAGTGAGGCCGAGGCCGAGGCTGCCCGGCAGTGGGGGGCCGAGGGAATAGGCCTCTTGCGCACAGAGTTTCTTTTCGCTGCGGCCTCTACTCTCCCCGGTGAAGACGAGCAACGCAAACGCTATGTGCGTATATTTCAGGCTTTCAAAGGGAATGGTAGTGCGCCTGGTAGGGGACCGATAGTTGTCCGTACGCTTGATGCAGGCGCGGATAAGCCAATGCCAGCTCTGAACAATGTTATTGGCGCGACAATAGAAGCCAATCCAGCGTTGGGACAGAGAGGTATCCGCATCTCTTTAGCGCACCAGTCATTACTTGAAGAGCAGCTCAGGGCGCTTTTGCTGGCTGCTGCTGAAACCGGGATTGAGCTGCATCTTATGTTCCCAATGATAACCACTGTTGAGGAACTCAGGACGGCGAGGGAAATTGTCGATCGAGTGTACGAGCAACTGAAGCAGCGTCAAGTGGCCCTCCCCCCTTTCCCTGCTCGCGTTCCTGTAGGTATTATGGTTGAGGTGCCAGCGGCGGCAGTGATGGCTCCAGAACTTGCGGAGATCGCAGATTTCTTTAGTATTGGGGCAAATGACCTGTTACAATACACACTGGCATGTGATCGTACGAATGCCTCCACCACTTACCTGTATCATCCTATGCAGCCTGCTGTGCTGCGGCTGATTGCGCAAATAGCTGAAGCTGGACGCCGGGCCGGTAAACCTGTCGCGGTATGTGGAGAGATCGCAAGTGATGTGCGCCTTGCTCCCATATTGGTCGGGTTAGGAGTGGATGAACTGAGTATGACCCCTACCGCTCTTCCTGGAGTCAGGGCTGCTCTCGCCAACCGCACCGCCCGGCAGCTTCTTGACGTAGCCCATAAAGTTCTTCAAGCGAAGACGGTGGCTGAGGTCCTTGCTCTATCTTTGGCTTATTAAGGGATTACATTTGTCTGCGCGTCGAGTGCTAGCACAAAACGGGAGAGAAGTTCCGCGATCTCATCTATATCCTTGAGGGAGACGATTTCCGAGCCGGTATGCAGGTAGCGGCAAGGAATGCTGACAAGCCCGGTAGCTACACCAGCGCGGCTGACCTGGATCACATCAGTATCAGTACCTGTCCCCGAAGCCTGGGGATCGATCTGATACGCTATCCCTGCTTCATCAGCGGCGTTTATCAGCATTTGATAGACACGCGGGTTGATGCGACCACCAATACTAATCACCGGTCCTCCATTCAGCCTGATATCACCGATCTCATGTTTGGAGGTTTGAGGATGGTCAGAGGTGTATGTGACATCGACTGCAACGGCAATCAATGGATCAACGCCAAAAGCGCTGGTATGAGCGCCCCGCAGCCCGACCTCTTCCTGTACCGCGGAGACGAAAAAGACGCCTGCCTTGAGCTTTTCGCGCTGCTCATAAAGACGTCGCATCGCTTCGACAACGGTAAACACTCCGGACTTGTCATCGAGAGCTCGCGAGACTACCAGGTCACCACGAAGCGTCTCAAGCTGGGCTGCTCGAGTAGCGATACTTCCAATAGTTACCAGACCTTGTGCTTCTTCTTTACTGCTGACGCCGATATCAATCCACATCTCGGACAGTTTAGGAGCTTTACCTCGCTCGTCACCTTGCAATAGATGTACCGGTTTGCGGCCGATAACTCCCAGGATAGGACCGTTCGCGGTATGAATCTGCACTCGTTCACCAGGTAGGGTTGAAGGGTCGAATCCACCGATAGTAGCGAAATAAATGAACCCTTTTTCATCGATATAGCGAACAAGAAATCCCAGCTCGTCGCAATGAGCGGTAAGCATTACACGGGGATTGGCATTTGGATTGAGAGCGGCTATGACATTACCATGGACATCCGTACGTTGCTCATCGGTATAGTGCTGCATTTCTTCACGAATGACCTGTTGGGCACGCTGTTCGAAGCCAGAGGGACTTGGACTATTGATCAGCCGGTGTAAAAATGCAATACGAGACTCTTCCATAGCAAACTCCTTTGTGAAGGTGAAAGAAATAGGCCAGGCAATCCCAGAACAGGAATGCCCGGCCCAAGTTGTTACTGGTAACAGTTAGCGAACAAACTGTTTAAGTATTTCATCTACTCCAGGATGCGAGCGATTTAGCCGTAAATCCTCTGCACCTGTCGGGTCGGTATGCAGAATAAGAATATTCTGTTGGATACATGTATTCAGTAGTTCTCGTGCTGACTCGCGGGTAAGCCGACCGCGAAAACGGTTTTTGGGGTTCACCGGGTCTCCAATAAAATTAGAGACACCAATAATAGTACGCCAGGACCAATTGCGATCGATGTAATCGAGGAATTGTAGGAATTGCGGATCAAGTGCATCCATAGGTGGAGTACCGTTCCCATAAGCTGGTAACTGGGAACTTGAGGCGCTTTGAGATGCTGCATAGGAAATAGCAGGCATAGCGCCCGTATTTCCAGATGACATCTGCCCTGGTCCACCAGTTGTATTCGTAGGGAAACCCGTTCCGCCAGCGTTACTACCGGGTACTAATGGTACGAACTGATTCGCACTGCTAATTAAATCTCGGCTGACGGTTCCTGGTATACCTACAACTATAACAGTTTTGTTTAGACGTAACTTCAAACGGGCGCTGATGCGAGTGAAATCTTTATCACCCGTCATCAGGACGAATGTAGATATGGTCGGACGATCAAAAACAGTTTCAATAATATCCATCAACATATTTAAATCGACGGTACTCTGAACAACGGTACTTTGAACGATCGTGTTTGATCCACCTGGGCTGACGGCAGGCATATGACCAGTAGTGCTGGTTTGTTGCGTATTGGAATATCCGAGGGGACCAGTGTTACTGTGTCCAAGAGGTCCGGATGGATTAGCCTGACCGTAGGGAAGGTTTTGGCGAGAGCCTTCACTTTGCTGATAATCAGTTGCGTCATAACTCTCGTCGGGAACTGCAGGTTCGTCTGTTGATAGAAGGTCTTCGTCAAGGTCGCCTTGTATAGGTAAGGGCGCATCCTGGTAGGGAGTCCATCCATTACCGACATTTGGGGAGGAAATTATAGGAAGTGGACCAGAATTTCCGGTTGAACTAGCAGACCATGGACGCGCAGGGTATGAACCTGATGGGAACCCACCACTTCCCTGTTCAGATTGGAAACCCGGCGAACCAAGTGAACCTGTGGGAGTATTGCCTGAGTAATGTACCGTTCCCATACGAATACGGTCCCGTTGTTTTGCGGGGCAATCGACACGATCGATCATTGCTGCTGTCAGGCTACCCTTAAATGGTTCCGGCTGTCTAGACCAATCCGCATAGGCGCGGGCCACCATAACAGTACCATAGCGACGGGCAACCGCAATTAATTCCTGTGGATCTGGTTCCCGTCTTTGGATATTCAACATACTGTAACGAATGTTCTCAAAATCGATGAATAAAGCAATATCTTCGGGCATTATCTTCTCCTCTCATAGGGAGAAACCGCGCAGGCCAAGAATTATTATGATTGTTCAGGTGCTCAGAAACCACTGAGAGTAGAAGGGTAAACTTCACAAAGCAGTGTATCTTCCAACTGTGAGCAAGCATATCATACTTTATTGGCAAAGTCGAGTGTCTGCGCTTTACTTTACGTAGCTACTATGATATAGTTTCTTAAAAGAAGGGCTTGCACAAGAGTATATAACAATGGCGTTAACAAAAACAAATCACATAGTTGAAACCGTCTGTCCCATTGCTCGTACCGCTGAAATCGTCAGTGGCAAGTGGACGTTGCTCATTATCCGTGATTTAGCCTCTGGCGTCAAACGATTTAATCAACTTGAACGCTCTCTGCATGGTATAAGCCCTAAAACACTATCCGAGCGGTTGCGGTCTCTCGAAGAAGAAGGTATCATCATTCGACAAACATTTGCTGAAATGCCTCCCAGGGTGGAATACTCTCTTACTACGAAGGGACGAGATCTTTGCATTGTGATTGAGAGTATGCGTAGCTACGGAAAACGCTGGCTATGCAATGAGTAACAACTACGAAACGCAAGTTTGACCGTCATCCTTTGTCCTAATTGTGCAAAAACCGGGGGTTTTCCCCGGTTTTTTTACTATTTTGCTGAAGATTAAGATACTGTCGGATTAGCGGGAAGCTCCAACCAGTTCATGGTTAGCCAAGAAGCGATGGAGCACACCTTCATTTTCTACCGTGTGTATCTCTTCAACTCCTCCCTCTGACCGATATACAAGGTCATAAAGAGCGGGAATGTCATAACGCATCTGAACAAGAAGTTGGCCGTCGCTATTGAACCCTTCAACGAAGAGACCATCCTCTTCCTCAGTGATTGCGATACTCTTCACGCCGATCTGATCGAGCACCTGGCCTACTGCGTGCAAGATATTCGTGTAGCTGAACGTGGCCGACATTGATCCCTCCCTAAATAGTTGGAGCTTGCATATCCTGTTGTTACGAGTAGACTACACTGTCAAACTGCGACACACCGTGATGGAATTGTGTAGTTTGTCAGTCTTCACTGTACTC
>CATPCK010000866.1 GCA_955652655.1 uncultured Ktedonobacteraceae bacterium
CCGCACCGCTCCCGCCCCTACAGGTACGAAGCCCCTTCCTATGCGATGTCACACAATACCTACTACTGAAAGCGTGGGGATGAAAATAAACTTACAAAATAGAGACACCTAACCTCTTTTATGGTAGTATATCCCCATGAAATTGAGCACCTACGCCCAGCAGATTGGCGTGACGTACAAAACAGCCTATCGATGGTGGAAAGCAGGCAAACTGGATGCCTATCAAATGGACACGGGAACGGTGATTGTTCGCGATCCTCTCAAGGTGAGTGCCACCAATGTGGCGTTGTATGTGCGTGTTTCCTCCCTCGATCAGAAAAATGATCTGGAACGGCAACTGGAGCGGCTGAAGGATTACGCTGCTGCGCACGGCTATCAGGTGACCCGCACGGTCTCCGAAATTGGCTCTGGGTTGAATGACCGACGCCCAAAGTTCCTGAAAATCCTGACCGATCCCACGATTGGCGTGATCGTTGTGGAGTACCGGGACCGTGGCACGCGCTTTGGTTTTACCTACATTGAGCAGTTATGAGCGATGCAAGGGCGACGGCTGGAAGTGGTCTTCCCCAAGGATACAGACGATGACTTGGTGAATGACTTCGTGAGCATTATCACCAGTATGGAGGAGCGCATTTACGGCAGACGCAATAGCAGGCGCAAGGCAGAGCAAATGAAGCAATGCGTGGAGCAGGTCATGAAACAGGAGGTCTGATGATGGAGTTTAACAAAGAGCAAGCGCTTACTCGCTCTATAGAACTGTAGGAGAGGCGACATGCTGAGTTCGACCAACTCGCCTCTTGTCAAGCGCCGGGTAGCACCTGGCGATTACGAGTTCTTTTCGAGGGTTGACATCGAGTTACGGGAGCACAAGCCGGGAAGCACCACGAAACGGCTTTGTCCTCGACTCAAACTGGGACGGGCAGCACCTCGTGGACACCATAGAGCCGATGTCAAGAGAGGATCATGCAGCTTTTTTGGCAGAAGAGGAAGAAGAGTGATGCTGGTTTTCTGAGTGGCTGCATTGCCGCTCAATGGCTTCCACTTCTTGCCCGTGCAGAAAGAACCATTTTCTCGCACATCTTTGGGGAGAAACTATCGTGCAGATTACACGGGGCTATCGCACCGAACTGGACTTGAATAACAAGCAGATCACGGCCTGCAAGAAGCACGCTGGGGCTGCCCGCTATGCGTACAACTGGGGCTTGAAACGCAAGCAAGAGGTCTACCAGACTACGGGCCGCAGGATCAGCGCGATGGAGCTGCATCGAGAGTTGAACCAACTCAAGCAGAGCGAACTTCCCTGGATGTACGAAGTCAGCAAATGCGCTCCACAAGAGGCTCTGCGTGATTTGGATGATGCCTTCACCCATTTCTTCCGGCGGGTGCACCTCAAAAAAGAGGGGAAGTGGAAAGGGCCGCCCGGGTATCCCACCTTCAAAACGAAACGGCAAGGGCTTGGTAGTTTTCGACTGACCGGTTCCATTCACGTCTACGAGCAAGCCATTGACCTGCCTCGTTTGGGCCGACTTCGCCTGAAAGAATGTGGGTATGTGCCCACGAGCGGAGTCAACGTGCTTTCCGCTACGGTTTCCGAGGAGGCCGGGCGGTGGTTTGTCTCCGTCCAGGTTGAAGAAGAGGTGCCTGATCCGCCTGCTGGAACGTCTGAGCCAATTGGAGTAGATGTGTGTATCAATCGGCTGGCACAGTGCTCCGATGGTCGAGTGGTGGAGAATCCCAAAGCGCTGCGTTCTGAACTCAAACGCCTCAAACGCCTGCATCGTCGTCTTTCACGCAAAACGAAAGGCAGTCAGAATCGTGCCAAAGCGCGCATGAAGCTTGCCCGCAAGTACGCCCGCATCGCCCATGTCCGTCGAGATGCTCTGCACAAGGCTACCAGCCTGCTCACCCGCGCCGCTCTTTTCCCGGAAGAACGCGCTGCCCGCAAAGCGGAGATTGCTGCTTCCTTAGCAGAACCGAAAGCCAAGGTCAAACGAAGGAAGGGCAAGAAGATGCAGCCAGCGGAAACGCCTTCGTTGCCAGAACAGGTGGCGCGAAAGGTCAAAAAGCAGCAGATCAAACAACGGCTCCGGCAGGCGACACCAGCCAACGCGCATGTGCGTCCGGCAGTGGTGGTGCTGGAAGATCTCCATGTGGATGGTATGAAGCGCAACCGCAAGCTGGCTCTTTCCATCAGTGATGTGGGTCTTGGCGAGTTCCGCCGACAAATGGGGTACAAGACCGTGTGGCAGGGAGAAACGTTGCTCCTGGCTGATCGCTGGTTCCCTTCCACGAAGAGGTGTTCAAGGTGTGGCAACGTCAAAGAGGAGATGGACCTCTCCCAACGCATTTACGTGTGCGAGAAGTCAGCGTGTAGTCTGGTCATTGACCGGGATGTGAACGCCGCGCTGAACCTGGCAGCGTTGGCTTCGCCACCACGTCAACCAGGTCCCTACCGGGAGTTCCTCGGGAAGGGTGAAACGCCTGTGGAGAGGGGAGCGCTGGCTGATCTGTCGCAAGATGGATCAGTGAAACTCCCCTCCGCGAAGCAGGAACCGGATATCAACTATGGCTTGTCCATACATGGGTAGATTCCGGAGAACGGAAGAGAGGAGTAAGACATGACAGAGTGGTCTGAAGGCGACGTACACGCCAATGGCATCACCATCCATTATCATCGCACAGGCGGCAACAACAAGCCGTCCATCCTCCTTTTGCACGGCATCATGGACAATGGCCTGTGCTGGTCGCGTGTTGCCCTCGACCTCGAAGGCAGCTACGACGTCATCATGACCGATGCACGCGGTCACGGCCACTCTGACGGCCTCGCAACGGGTTTCTCGACCACAATTCTCGCCGACGATGCAGCAGCGGTCATTCGAGCGTTGAACCTGGAAAAGCCATATCTGTTCGGACATTCGATGGGTGCTATCACTGCAGCAACGGTTGCCGCAACGTATCCCAACCTGGTACGAGCCATTGTGCTAGAAGATCCTCCCCTGGTGGTTTGTCCACCAGGGGAGGCGAATGAAGAGCAACAAGAGCAGCAGAGGTGGCAATGGATAGTAGATCTCAAGGCGCTCCCACGCGAGGAGCGCATCGTCAGAGCCTTCGCCATGAATCCCAACTGGGTCGAAGAGGAGATTATCCCCTGGGCCGACTCAAAAGCCGAGTTTAATACCGCTGTATTGGAGCATGCAACATTCCTCAATGATCCATGGCGCGAAGTCATTTCGCGCATTGATTGCTCCATCCTGCTCATCACCGGCGATCCTGAGTTGCACGCGATTGTCACGCCCAAAGTTGCCCAGGAAGCGGCACAGCTCTGGAAGAACGGTGAGGTGATGCACATCAGCGGCGCTGGTCACTCCATCCACCGTGACCGCTATAACGAAACGATGGCGGCGGTCCAGGCCTTTTTGAACAGGGAGTGATAGCTTAAGAATCCTCCATTTTCATTTAGAAGCAGGAGATATACATGCAAGAACCTTTTCCAACAACGATCCTCTACGGTGGGGACTATAACCCTGAGCAATGGCCTGAAGATGTTTGGCTTGAGGATATGCGGTTGATGAAGCTGGCGAACATGAATATGGCTTCGATCAACATCTTCTCCTGGGCATCACTTGAGCCAGCGCCTGAGCACTATCAGTTCAGTCAATTGGATCGCATTATGAATATGCTTGCAGAGAATGCTATTGCTGCGGACCTGGCGACAGCAACGGCCTCCCCACCGACATGGATGAGCCGTCTCTATCCCGCCATGTTGCCTGTTACACGTGAAGGAACGCGACTCAGCCATGGTTCCCGCCAGCACTATTGCCCCAATAGTGTCGATTTTCGGCGTGAAGCTGCTGAGTTGGTGCGGCGACTGGCCGAGCGGTATGCTGCCCATCCAGCGCTGAAACTATGGCATGTCAATAACGAATATGGATGCCATGTCTCAGCTTGTTATTGCGACCAGTGCGCCGACGCTTTTCGGAAATGGTTGCAAGCTCGCTACGGTTCGCTTGATGGCTTGAACGTTGCCTGGGGAACCGATTTCTGGAGTCAACATTACTATGCCTGGGAGGACGTGCTGCCACCTCGCATCTCACCTACACATAGCAATCCAGGACAAGTCATGGACTACCAGCGTTTCATGTCTGACTCTCTCCTTGAGTGCTACCTCACGGAGGCGCGCATTTTACGCGAGATCACTCCTGAAATTCCGATCACCACCA
>CATPCK010000867.1 GCA_955652655.1 uncultured Ktedonobacteraceae bacterium
AATATACGGCGCGTACTTCATCGCATATTTCTTGGTCTGGAACTCACAGAGCCAAAGCTCAATGATGCAAACATGTTGACGTTTGCGGAACAGGTTTTGCCCAACGGTGAAGCCTACAACTGGAACCAGGCGCTCATGGATCTAGGTGCTACCACTTGTACCAGCAGCAATCCCCAGTGTACGTGTTGCCATTTGCAAGAAAGCTGTCGTGCTTTTACGGAGATGAGCCAGTATAGCTTATTCCCATCAGGAACAGTGCTCCGCCAACTACGGAAAGTGGCGGAGAAGAAGGCAAATTACCAGGCACTGCCTTTCACGAGCACAAACCGCTATTTTCGTGGGCGTATTATCGACCTGCTACGTACTGTACCCAGTGGACAACGCGTGGCTCTCGCAGACCTTGGGGTACAAATCAAGCCAACATTCAGCCACGCTGATATGCCATGGATACAAAAACTGGTCGAGGGCCTCGCTAAAGATGGTCTACTTGATTGTGCTAATGAAGGGGTACGTTTACCATAGCAACCTGCAAGTATCAACTTATTTTTTGCTCATAGTTACTGGGCATACACCTGTAATTATGTACATACCCTTTCTTGCTACTACCATTTTCGTGTATACTGAGGCTGAAACTTGCGGCAATCAGGGCAACAATTCCTTTCAATGTAAGTATATTTATAAAGGAGCGTACCATTGCAACTCACAAGCTTTGAAGATATTACAAAAAGTTCCCGGCATATTTTCCTCTCACCGCACCTCGACGACGTTGTCTACTCCTGCGGCGGCACCCTGGCTGTGCAGGTGAGCAATGGATTGCGCCCGCTGGTGATTACTGTATTCAGCGGCATACCGTCGTCAGGACTGGAACTCAGCCCTTTTGCCTTTGAGAGACATAAAGAAATGAGTGGGGCCAATCTAGACGCGGTAAGTATGGTGACAAACCGGCGAAAAGAAGATGCACGCGCGCTTGATTATATCCAGGCCGATTATCTCTGGCTCGACTACCTCAATGCCATCTATCGCGGTAATCCAGCGTACTATCCACAGAGAGAACTCCTGATGGGCGGTGAGGTTCACCCTGCTGACATAGAGATCGATAAACAACTGGCGCAGAACCTGGTGGCGCTGCATGAACGGCTACCTGATACTGTCTGGTACGCTCCTCTGGGCATCGGTCGCCATGTCGATCATCAAATTGTTTGTTCCGCAGCGGATCGCCTGATTCAACGCGGTGCAAATGTCAAACTCTATGAAGATCTTCCCTATGTCTTGGAAGAGGGAGCACTTGAAGAGCGTATAAACGAGTTAGGCGGCGCATTTGAACCAGCGTATGTCGAAATGTCTGAAATGCTTCCTATTCGCATCGAGGCTTCAGGCCTTTACACCTCTCAAGCAGAATTGAATTTTGGCAACAGGACCAATATGCAAAGAGTGATGGAGGAATATACACACGGCATTCGCCCCATACAAACGGTCCATTTAGAGAGATTCTGGACGCAGCGCTAGCCAGCTATGGATACAACTGGCAACCATAACAAAAGAGCAAATTCTTAAACACGGGTCCGGAGTTTCTCCAGGACCCGGCTTTTTTGCCCTCGAAGACAGGGCAAGGGTGAAGAGAAGATGCCTCTCTTTCCTCAGCTAATGCGTCTTATCGAGAGCATGCCACAAATCGTGTTACATGTTAAGTATGGAACGAATCCTGGCTCTCCCTTGTTATCACATATGATGAGAAAGTACTTGTTTGTAAGAGAGGTTTATTATACATGAGTTTAGATACTACCGTCTCAGCATTGTTTCCTTTGAACGGCAACGCGCCTACCACCCATACGATCTACCTGGCGTTGGGTTCCAACCTGGGAGATCGCCGTGGTAACCTTGCCGCCGCATTGCAGCAATTACGAGATTATATGGAAATTACAACCGTATCATCTATCTACGAAACGGAACCGGTTGGATACAAAAACCAACCCCGCTTTTTGAATATGGTTTGTAGTGGTAAGACCAGTCTTTCCGTGCAAGAATTCTTAAAACATACCAAAGATATTGAGCTAGCTATTGGCCGACAGCCAACATTTCGCAATGGTCCACGTCCAATCGATATCGATATCATTTTTTACGACGATCTCCATATTATACAGGACGATTTAATTGTACCCCACGAGCGCATGTCTGAGCGCGCTTTTGTCCTGGCTCCCCTGGCGGAAATCGCTCCAGAGGTGGTTGATCCCGTTAGCGGAAAAACAGCACAAGAACTTCTGGATGCGGTCTCACAAGATGGGATCAAAAAGGTAGCCGCAAATTTACATATCGCTCTGGATCGCGATATCCAGAGTGGTCAACCAGCGGTACACGTTCGCCTCGGTCGCACTGGTGTGGTTGGCATAAGGAAAGCGATATTGATCGGGCACGTGGATAATCAACAGTGGTTCGATGCAACATTTGACCTGTATGCTGACCTTGACCCTACCCAGGCAGGGGCGCACATGTCGCGTTTTAGCGATGCCCTGGAAGAGGTCATTGAGCAACTTGCGGCAAGTAACTGGCCACAAATTGAGGTACTGGCGGAACAGATGGCGAAAACGATTGTTGAGAGACAAAAAGTAGCTCGCGCAGAGGTATACATTCGCACAGCACTTCCGCTCCAAAGGTGGACGCCTGTTTCTGGCCGCCGTACTCAGGAAGTCTATGGCCTGATAGCTCAGGCAGTTGCGACAAAGCAGGGCAGTCGACGCATGGTTGGTGTCGAGGTTGAAGGAATGGTTGCTTGCCCTTGTGCTCAAGATATGGTTCACTCTTTCGCGCGTTCGCGTCTACAAGAAGAAGGCTTTCCCGAGGATGTGATCGCGAAAATGTTAGATGTGACACCATTGGCCACACACAACCAGCGAGGACGGGCGACTTTGCTGATGGGCACAGACCAAAACGTGGAGGCAAGGGACCTGATCAACCTTGCCGAAAGTGCTATGAGTTCTGAAAACTATGCGCTGCTCAAGCGACCCGATGAGCTCTATATTGTCAACAAAGCACACAGCAACCCTCGTTTTGTTGAAGATGTTGCGCGTGAAATCATGCGCGCCGTCGTCGAAAAGTACGCCGAACTCCCTGATGATACGTTCGTATGGGTCAGACAGCGCAATGAGGAAACCATTCATAAATATGACGTCGAAGCTGAAGGTTGGGGAACGCTAGGCGAACTGCGTTCAGAAATTTTAGATAATATCAGCATTGAACGTCATACTACCAGGGAGGCGTGGTTAGGCTTGACAGAGTTGATAAAATGATAGCTATAGTCGAGTAATCTGACAGCAGCGCTTTGTTTTCCTGGACATATGCCCACTTAACAACGCTTGTTTACCCATGCTATAATGCAAATACAACATCTTGAGTTGCTATATGCAAGTTACATATAGTAAGAAATGTAATGAAGATAAGATAGGAAGCGTTTGTGGAGGAAGTTCTGCTTGATCCAGCCCAGTTAGCAAAGGCTGCGGTGGACATCGCATCTGATAAAAAAGCCTCGGACATCATCCTGTTGGATATCCGGGACGTAACTGCCTTTGCTGATTACTTTGTAATCTGTAGTGGGAACAACCCACGACAGATTCAAGCCATCGCAGATGCAATTGACGAAGAATTAAGGAAACAGGGAGCTAAAGTGCTTCATCGGGAAGGTGTTGCCGAGACTGGCTGGGTTCTGCTGGACTTTGGTGATGTCATCGTACATATCTTTGGAGCCAAGGAACGGGAATACTACCGGCTGGAACGCCTCTGGAATGAAGCAAAGACGGTGGTGTACCTGCAATAATTCAATCCAACATATAGAAAAGGTGACAACGATGACATTTTTTCGCAACCGAGTGTTTCTCGAAGGAATCGCAATCGGCGGTATCTGCGGTATTATCATCGGCTCAATTATTGCCTTCACACTTGGCGAAAGTAGTATAGAAGCGGTACGCCGTATTGTCCAGAAAGGCCGCGCACGTAATCGCGGGGTAGAATATAAGTACCTTTACTAAGAGCGCCCTTTAGTTCACCAGTGGTTGTGCGCTCTTCGTGTCTGATTCGCTCGACCGAAGAAACAAAAAAATAGAGAAGAAGGTGGCGATGTGCGGCATTTCGTGGTGGTAGCTCTCGTTATAATGCTTTTCTTAAGCATAACCACTCTCTCAGTTTCCGCATCCAGCGTGAGTGGCCATGGATGTGCACCAAGAGTACCTCCTGCTGTACCAGGTACCCCTGCACCGGCAATTTCTGGCGCCGTTGTCATTAACGAAGTACTGCTGATGCCTTATTCCACCTGGAATTGTTCGGAATCCCCCGGAACATACTCTCTCATTACCGACACTTGGATTGAACTGTACAATACCCGGAATCAGCCACTCGACCTGTATGCTTCACACGCTGTAATTGATAGCGGCCCTGGTACGAACTCCTTTTACTTCCCCTTTACTGCTAGCATAGCAGCGCACGGCTACTTAGTTCTTTTCCCTCGTTATGATGCCAGCTTCCTTTCAACCGAGACATCAACGCTGCGCCTCCTGATTGGAGGCGTAGTGCTAGATCAGGTCACTGTTCCTCACCTAACCGCTGACCAGTCGTACGCACGGACAGCCGATGGAGCCGCCAGTTGGCACGTGAGCAGCATGCCTACCATCGACAGCAGTAACTCAACCCCACCAGCAACTCCTCCTGCCGCAACTTCTCCACCCGCAGGACAGAATGGACCAGGTGGGAATTCAGGAAGAGGTCGTTCAAATCGAGGTACATCGACTTGGAACAACGCTAACAACCCGAAAGCGCTTGTGAATGGTGTACAGCCGCAGTGGAGCAATCTACAATTACCCGCTGTTACCACAACCTTCGTCAGCAATACGGCTCCGTCAGCAGTAGCTCCATCGACTTCGACGCCATCCAGCAGCAACTTTGTAGATATAGTTCGGCGGCCAGCGCTGACAGTCCTGTTTATACTTTTAGCTCTTGTCATCCTCCGGTGCTGGAGAGCCTTTTACAAAAAAAATCCTTGACTGACCTTCTTCCCTTTGCTAACTTTGCATGGTATTATCATCTTAATCAGAAAAATCGGTATCAATCACTGGCCATAGCATTACTAGCCCAGGAGGGTCACATTCATGAGCATCACTGCCTTACCTCCAACAACATCTCCTTTGTTCGAGCGCATTTCTGAATCAAAAAAAGAGGAAGTGGTGCGCGGTCTTAGCGCGTTGCTTGGTGCAAAGTACGTTTTACATACATCCTATGACCTGATGCTCTATGAGTACGATGCATCTATCGATCGCTGTACCCCCGACATCGTCGTATTGCCAGCCTCTACTGAAGATGTGGCGGCCATTGTCAAGATAGCGGCTCGCCATAATGTACCTGTCGTACCACGTGGCGCTGGAACAGGTTTGAGCGGTGGTGCCATTCCCATTTATGGTGGTATAGTTATCGTTTTCACCCGCATGAATCGTATCCTCGAAATCGATTACGATAACCTTCGCGCAGTTGTACAGCCTGGCCTGGTTAATCTACACCTGAGCAACGCCTTGAACCCACAAGGATTTTACTATGTGCCAGACCCCAGTAGCCAGCGTTCATGCACCATTGGCGGCAATGTAGGGGAGAATGCCGGTGGCCCACATACGTTGATCTACGGCGTCACCACCAACCACGTACTTGGATTAGAGATCGTCACGCCAGAAGGTGAAATTGTCCAGGTAGGCGGCCTGGCTCAGGATACGCCTGGCTATGATCTCACGGGCTTGCTCACTGGCTCAGAGGGAACTCTTTGCATTGTTACCAAGATTATCGTGCGTATTGTCCACTTGCCCGAAGCTGTGAAAACCATGGTAGCAGTCTTTGATACGATGGATGATGCCTCGAACACCGTCTCCGAGATTATTGCCACTGGCGTAATCCCCGCCGCCATTGAGATGATGGATCAGATGATCTTGCAGGCGGTAGAGGCAGATACGCATGCTGGCTACCCTCAGGACGCTGCCGCAGTACTATTGATGGAGACCGAAGGATTATGCGAAGGGGTTACCGAACAGGTAGAGCAGATTGTTGCCATCTGTGACAAGCACCATGCGCGCGCTGTGCGTATCGCGGCAAATGAGTCTGAACGCCAGTTGTTCTGGGCCGGGCGAAAGAATGCTTTTGGGGCGGTTGGGCGCATCAGTCCAGAGTTTTATGTGCAGGATGGAGTGGTACCACGTACACGCCTTCCCTACGTTCTACGGCGGGTTAGCGAAATCTGTACAAGTTACGGCCTTCGCGTCGGCAACGTCTTCCATGCCGGCGATGGCAATTTACATCCACTCATCCTTTTCGATTCGCATATTCCCGGTGAAGTCGAGCGTGTCCGTAAAGCTGGGCATGAGATACTGGCGGTCTGCGCGGAAGCCGGAGGGACGATTACCGGAGAACACGGCGTGGGCATCGAAAAGCAGGAAGAGATGGCACTGATCTTCAATGAAGTCGATCTG
This sequence comes from uncultured Ktedonobacteraceae bacterium, assembly GCA_955652655.1. GTDB lineage: Bacteria > Chloroflexota > Ktedonobacteria > Ktedonobacterales > Ktedonobacteraceae > UBA11361. The sequence goes on from CATPCK010000867.1 coordinate 6,492, forward strand.
CGGGTGATGCAACAGGTACGCCAGGCATGGAATCCTCACCAATTATTCAATCCAGGTAAACTCTTTCCTATGCCAGGGCGCTGCGCCGATGTAAAACAATTATAGGTTGGAATATGCGGAGGTCAACATACCCGATGGGTGACATTGAAACGTTTGAAGATGCGCTACAGGCATTCGCATCCACTGCCCCGGTGACCAGTGATGCCGATATATTAAGAAACTATGCTGTAGATGGCCTTTTACCTCGCTTCGTTGTAACACCAACAACAATAAAGCAAGCCGCTCACATTGTGGCTCTGGCCAATCAGCATGGTCTCTCTTTGCTCGCTCGAGGTGGGGGCTCGCGCATGAGTGTAGGAAATCTGCCAGAGCAGATCGATGTGCTCCTGGAAACCAATCGATTGACGCATGTCTTGGAGCACGAAGCGCCTGATCTCACCTGCCACGTTGAAGCCGGTCTGACACTGGCCGCTCTCCAGGCCAAACTGGCAAAAAAAGGGCAGTGGCTGGCCCTCGATCCACCTGACGCCGCCCAGTCTACTATAGGCGGTCTCCTGGCCTCTAATGCTAGTGGACCCAAACGTCTACGCTACGGCTCCGCACGCGATCTAGTGATCGGCTTACACGTCATACAGGCAAACGGGGAAGTGTCACGGAGCGGGGGGCGTGTCGTCAAAAATGTGGCTGGCTACGATCTCAACAAACTCTACATTGGTTCATTGGGTACGCTCGGTATTATTGTCGATGCGAATTTCAAACTGCATCCTCTCCCAATAGCTGAACGAACGCTCTTGTTAACATTCACCAATGCTGGAGACTCGATGCAACTGGTCATTGCTCTCCTGGGTTCACTGCTGACGCCAAGTGCCCTTGAGTTGGTCGATCCCGCTGCGGCCAGTGACATGAACGACTTCTTTGGAGTAAATCTACCTGCAAATGGGTATACGCTTGCCGTCGATTTTGAGGGTGGTACAGCCACGATCGATCGGCAGGTTGATGAAACGCGCCAGCTAGCGCGTAAGTATGGGGCGCTGATGGTGGATGATCTGGCAGGAGAGCCACAAGATCACTTCTGGGAAGCAGTTCGGGAACACACTCAAGGTTCTGTGACCTGCAAAGTAGCGATCCTGGTATCACAGGTAGCACCCTATCTCCAAACAGTTGGACAGGTGTGCCGCCTTCATGACCTTGAAGCAGCGGTCGTAGCTCATGCTGGAAATGGCATTCTCTTCATCGAGCTGCGCCCCAGTGACGCCACGCCACGCCTCGTCGAGGCAATTGCGGAACTGCGCTTACACGCCAAAGAAGCCCGTGGAAGCCTGGTTGTTGAACGTTGCCCCGTTGATTTGAAACGGCGCATCAATGTATGGGGCGAAGCAGGCTCAGATTTTTATCTGATGCAACGACTCAAAAACCAATTTGATCCAAATGGAACCTTTGTTAAGGGACGTTTTGTGGGAGGACTGTGATTCAAGAAAATTTACTGATTGTCACTGCGCATCCTGAATTTTTAGATGCTGGTTTAGCTGAGATAAGGCGCTTTGATCAACGGCTCACCTCCGTTGAGCTACTGGCGCCAGGCATCGCTTTATGTGCGGCTCCTGATATTCCCACACTGATGCGTTTGGCAGCAGAGCAACATCCTATTTTTGTACGGCATATCGCTCCAGTACAGGCTATTGTTCCACTCAGCAATACTGAGCAGGATATTGGCAAGCTTGCATTAGCAATGGTGTCCTTACCCACGTTTGAACGTTTGGAACGAGGGCAGCGCTTTTCAGTACAAACCCGTATCATTCAAAGTGAGGAAAGTTCCATCAAGCGGCCTTACACTAGCGGCCACTTGAACCAGGCTCTGGCTGAAGCTATTGCCGGAGAAACAGGAGCGGTAGAATCTATCAAAAAGCCACAGATTGTCGTTTCCCTGCTCTGTACAGCAACGAAAGGCTACCTGGGCATCTCTCTAGCCCGGGAAAATCTGAGCGATTGGCCGGGGGGAGCACGCCATTTTGCAAAAACGACAGGTCAGCTCAGTCGAGCAGAATTTAAACTACTGGAAGCTCTGGAGGTTTTTGGGGTTACACTCCCAACGAAAGGACGCGCACTTGACCTTGGTGCGGCCCCGGGTGGCTGGACGCGCTTACTTCTAGAGGCTGGATTACATGTAGTAGCCGTAGACCCCGCCAATCTTGACCGGCGCCTGGCAAAGCAGCCACGATTAGAGCATTACCGCGGGTACGCGGAGCATTATCTTGAGGAAGCAACAAAAACGCATAAAAGTTTTGACCTGATCGTCAATGATATGCGCATGGATGCGAGAGATGCCGCTCGCCTGCTGGGTCAGGCCTCCAGGTGCTTGCGCAATGATGGTTTCGTCATCAGCGTCTTCAAGCTACCCCATGCGACGCATGAAATTGATCCATTGGCAACTTTACGAGCTGCGCTGGCTTTGCTCAACAAGTATTATGGCATTGTGCAGACCCGTCAGCTTTTTCATAATCGGCAGGAAGTTACTGTTCTCACAGCGAGGCCGCTACCTACGCGGGCGTGATTATTGTCTATCTTTTTCTGGAGGTTGGTATGTCACTTGAATCCATAAATTTACAGACTGCATCGCAGAACGTTTCTCCAGTAGACCAGGGGCCATTACGCCGCCAAACCCACACGTATGAACTGATGCGCCAGTGTATCCACTGTGGTTTTTGTCTGCCGACCTGCCCAACTTACGCGGTACTGGGCGTAGAGATGGATTCCCCGCGTGGACGTATTTACCAGATGCAAGCTGTTGCCGACGGACGCATGGAAGTTTCCGCCGAGTTTGGAGATCACATGTATTGCTGCCTCGGTTGTCGAGCGTGCGAGACAGCCTGTCCTTCAGGTGTGCAGTTCGGCAAATTGATCGAGGCTGCCCGCGAACATAT
>CATPCK010000868.1 GCA_955652655.1 uncultured Ktedonobacteraceae bacterium
ATTGTGGGATCGAGTACCACTGGCACATGGCTCGGAATAGTCATTGCTATGGCCATCGCGACGGTATTGGCCGCCGTCTCGCTCATGCGCGGCTTCTCGGCTCGTTCTGCACTGCGCAACGCCGCGGCATAAACAAGACGCGCCGTTACCATGCCCGTGGTGTGGCCTGTTTGCGAGAGCAGGCCTCACCGGAGTAGCATCTTTAAACTGAGCTAGTGCTCAAATTCTCATTGACGTCCTGTTGACAGGTTGTCATATCTGATTTCACAAAATGAGAGAAAGAAAAGAATGATTGCGAGCAGAATATATCACGTGTTTATCCGTAGCTGTAACATTGGCCACTGATATAGTTGCAATGATACGGTATCCTTCTGTATGGATGGGCCTCCTAGCGGGACAAATACTTGCCGCGTTGGTGGTGGGGATGGCCCTTCTCTCTGCGCTTGTTGGATGGCTTATCCACCACGCAACTCGCGAAAGCATGTTGCCATCCGCGCAAAATGGATGGGCAAGAGCCATTGGTATTTCCTTTGTGGGTGTGATCATCCTTTTATCAGGGAGTCACGGTAAACGAAAAACAGCGCATCTGATCTGCAACGTGCTTCCCGAACCTCACGGTGAAGCTGTGGTGGTGTTGCATGATGCGTGCGCCAGGCGCAAGGTCTTGTGACTCCCTGACGATGGATGCAGGTCCAGCTATTTCCGCACTCCATATTTTGCACGAAGAGGCTCTTCCACGCTATGATTCAATGGAAACGTTCTGTAGTGTTTTGTCAACTTCGGCAGAAAGAGGACTGTTTTGAGCTGAAGGAGTTTCATGCATGTCTCAAACGATACCCACCACACCCGAAACGAGGCGAGAACCTGGGACCAGGAAACCTCCAGGTCCACGCAGCCTCTCGCCACTGAGCAGCGCTTCTGCGCTCCAACGCGACCCTATACGCTTTGCCCTTGACATTTGGCACCGTTATGGTGACGTGGTCCGCTTCCGCTTCCTGTTCTGGCCGGCCTACGTGCTCTATCACCCCGATCATGTGAAGCGCGTGCTCCAGGAGAATCATCGCAACTACAATAAGAACTTTCCCAACATGAAGGCAGCCCGAGAATTATTCGGCAATGGACTCTTCACCAGCGACGGAGAGTCCTGGCTGCGCCAACGACGTCTCATGCAGCCGTCCTTCCATCACAAACGGCTGACCGGCTTCGGTCGGCTGATGACCGAGACGACAGCCGCCATGCTCGAGCGCTGGCAGCGCACAGCTCCAGGCGATACACCGCTGGACATCTCGGTCGAAATGACGCGCCTGACCCTGCGCATTGCCGGACTGGCCCTCTTCTCGCTCGATCTCAGCAATGAAGCGGACATGGTCGGGCGCACCTTCACCACTCTCGGTCCATTGATCTCCAAGTACGCCACTCTTCCTTTCCCACCGCTGTGGGTTCCCACTCCACGCAACCGCCGATTGCTGGCGGGGCTGAACACGCTCAACACCGTTGTCTACGCCATCATCGAGGAGCGACGAAAGCAACCCGTAGACACGAACACGCCAGATCTTCTGTGGATGCTGCTCTCCGCACGAGACGAGGAGACAGGCGAGGGCATGAGCGATCAACAGCTGCGTGACGAAGTGCTGACCCTGCTGCTGGCCGGGCATGAAACGACGGCGGCGGCCCTCGCCTGGACCTGGTACCTGCTTTCGCAGCATCCTGAGGTCGAGCGCCGCCTGCATGCCGAGCTGGACACGGTGCTGGCAGGGCAGTTGCCGACCGTTGAACACCTCGATGCCCTGCCCTACACCCGCATGGTGATCCAGGAAGCGATGCGGCTCTATCCGCCCGCCTTCGGCTTCACGCGTTTTGCCACAGCCTCGGATGAGATTGGCGGCTATCCTATTCCAGCCAACAGCGTGATGTTTCTCAGTGCCTATTGTACCCACCGTCACCCGGCATTTTGGGAGGAGCCGGAAGTGTTCGACCCGGAACGCTTCACTCCAGAACGTTCGGCAGGTCGTCCGCGCTTCGCCTACTTTCCCTTTGGGGGAGGACCGCGCCAGTGCATTGGCAATGCTTTTGCGATGATGGAGGCGCAACTGGTGCTGGCCACGGTCGCGCAACGCTATTCCCTGCGCCTGGTTCCAGGGCATCCGGTCGAACCCCAGGTGCTGCTGACGATGCGACCTCGCTCTGGCTTGCCCATGACGCTTCACCCTCGTTAAACGATGCCTGCAGAGAGAAGCAGGGAAGCGTGGTGCCGTTCGGTGAGGGAGGCACGTTGCAGATCAGATGCGCTGTTTTTTTCGTTTACCGTGACTTCCTGTTTACGGTTGACCGAATTCATTGGGTAAAGAGCTGTAGCTAGTTGTATGCAGGGGGTGCCGGGAAGACTGGTCGGTAGCGGGTAATTTATGTGTTCTTTCCAAGGCGCCTGTTCATTTTTGAAGGGTCACGCTGTAGCATGTAAAGGATAGCTCTGTCGATGTCTAGCACGATCACCCTGGTCTTCAGTCTCCTGGTTGCCATCGTTGCACTCACCACCATGGCGACACGTCTCCGTCTTCCCTATGTCGTCTTGCTCGTGCTTGGCGGCTTAGTACTCGGTTTTGTTCCCGGGCTGCCAATCATTAATCTGGATCCAGAACTGGTCCTCTTTCTCTTTTTGCCGCCGCTCATCTACTCCTCTGCCTGGCTTACCTCGTGGCGCGAATTCCGAGCCAACCTCCGTCCGATCTTGCTGCTCTCGGTCGGCCTGGTGCTGCTTACCACAACGGTCGTTGCGGTGATCGCACATACTCTCATAGGGCTCCCGTGGCCGGTTGCCTTCGTTCTAGGTGCATTGGTCTCACCGACGGATGCGGTGGCCGCCAGTGCGACCGCGAAGAACCTCGGACTCCCCCGGCGTATTGTAACGGTGATCGAGGCCGAGAGCATGGTCAACGACGCAACCGGACTGGTGGTCTATCGTTTTGCCGTGGCCGCTGTGGTCAGCGG
>CATPCK010000869.1 GCA_955652655.1 uncultured Ktedonobacteraceae bacterium
CTACGGAAGGCCTGTCCCCTCTTCGTTTTTCCCACCCACTTTTCGTGAGGTTGGTGCGTATGAGTGCCGATCAAGCAGCTGTGGACGCGATAAATCGGCCCCTACAGCCGATCTATTCGCTCCACTTGGTTGATGACCTCCTTACAATTCATATCTCCTGCTATAACCGTCGCCGCCGGTGTGGTTGCAGCTCAAAAACGGCAAAGCCGCCGGGCTCGTACATCACGAAGGGGGTAAAGGGAGGGCGAGGATTGAGGCCCGGTTCGGACAGGCGGTCAAATGATACTTGAGGAATGACGAACTCTGAAGTCGACCAGATACGCACCCAGTACTCACCCGATTCCTGAATCGTGTAGCCTGAACCTCCCATCCATGTGGGTACCAGTGGGTAGAGACCTGTATCGGATTTTATCATTGCCCCGGCACCTGTGTTTTGATAGATGATAAGCTGTGTGATGGCTTCGACTTGACTATCGTTTGTGACGTGAATGACAATGCCGTCACCAATTATCATAGAAACTGCACCTGTCACGTATTCGAGCGCGAATTCTCCTGCTGGCATAAGCGGTACCTCCCGTGAGACTATCTATTCTTCGTCGTTCGTCCCTACAATAACAGTATGACGCACGTTTGTCAGCCCTATTCTAAAGCACGAGCTTCGGGAGGTGAACAGTTATCACCCGAATGTCTTACTGTCCCCGGTAGGCCAGTCCGGCTTGCGATACCATGCCAATTCTCTGAAAATAGGATTGAATCCCTATTTTCATGGATGGTGGTGCGTCGCTGGCGCATGAGGCTTTGTTATGTAACAAAATGCTGCGTCTACCCACGCGGGATTGACGCAGCAGGATTGAAACACTTCTAAAACGCATTCGAGGCCATTTTAGCGCAATAAAACGCTTACCAACGTAGAAATGAGCATTACTACAACTAGTAAACCGCCCAGGCAGACCAACAAACCATGACGGGCATAGCGCGAAGATGCAGCATCAGCCCCGATTACATTCGTATATGGCTGAACCTCGCTTTCCTCTTCTACGATCGTCCGATAGCGAAGTGTACTGCCGTATCCCCTTTTACCGAAAACCCCTTGCTGATAGAGGTAGAGGCTCATTCTCATGCCACACACGATCAAGAGACTTATAAACCCGAAGGTCAAGAGAAATGGTAGCATACTTCACCTTCCTTTTTATCTATGGGCTATGTACTCAGCCCCATCAAGTGGAATACTCCACTCTACTTGAGTTAGACGTATCACACCCGTACTTCTCAAATTCAGGCTGCGGTGTTAAGTCATTGGATGTCTCATCGGGTCTAGCGTTTTATTACAGCAGTGTGCCCATTCATAGACGGGTATGGGGATATTCAGGCTGGTTGGAGCTATAGTCGTTGTGGTAAAATAGATTACAGAAGCCTCTCATTGTTTTCTTCGGTAAGTTAAGAAATGCGAACTCCAGAAATACAGTCATAAGCGAAAGGAGACTGATTCTCGAGATGTCAATTGTCTCAACTGTCTTGTTTAGACTGTTGCTTCTGGGTGTAGTCGCCTGCCTGGCTCCGCTCCTGATCTATATCACTCGAGCTCATATTCTTCCTGTTGTGGTACTGGAAATCGTGGGTGGGATCATCATCGGCCCGCAGGTGCTGCATTGGGTATATGTCGATCCGATCCTTCGCTACCTCTCGCTCATGGGGCTTTCTTATCTGCTCTTCTTAATCTGGATTGGAAGTCGACCTGGAGCGATTGAGAGGTCGGATCATGATCTTTGTTGGCAGTAGTTTCCTCCTTTCGCTTGGATTGGCTTTACTTGTCGGTTTTAGCCTTTTTGCGATCGTGCAGGTACCATCACCTCTCCTTCTCGCTATTATTCTCGTATCTACCTCACTTGGTATCGTGATTCCCATATTGAAGGATGTTGGTGAAAGCTCCACGGATTTTGGACAACTCGTGATCGCTGGAGCAACACTCGGTGAATTCGGCTCGATTATCCTGCTCTCGCTCTTCTTCTCAAGTGAGGCTACTAGCCCAGCCGCAAAAGTGGCGCTGTTTGGGATTCTTGCCGCTCTCATTCTCCTGGTCTCGCTGGCCGTCTTCAACGTGCATCGTACAACCTGGTTTACGGATATGGTACAGCGGTTCCAGGATTCGACTTCGCAAATTAATGTCCGCATCGCTCTTACGCTGCTGGTCGGCTTCGTCACCCTTGCTTACGGCTTTGGAGCTGAAGCTATCCTCGGTGCCTTTCTAGCTGGGGTCGCATTGAGAATCGTTTACAAGGAGACGACGGACTTGCGTCCACTCTTAAGAATCAAACTGGAGGCGCTTGGTTTTGGTTTCTTTGTGCCTATCTTTTTCATCATAAGTGGTGTGGACTTCAATCTTCACGCGCTGTTCACGAATGTCTCGATTATGCTGCTTGTGCCGGTATTCCTGGTAGGCTTGCTGCTTGTGCGTGGTGTCCCCGCCATCCTCTACCGGCAGCGATTGGATAGCCGGCATACGGCTATTGCTGGATTGTTGCAGGCGACCTCGTTGACGTTTATCGTCGCGGCCACACAAATTGGTATGCAACTTGGCTTGATCACTTCTGCGCTTAGTGCAGCGCTAGTCGCTGCTGGTCTCCTATCGGTTATCATCTACCCACTGTTCGCGCTGACGCTCTTAGGCAGTAGCAAAGGTAATGAAAAGCCCGTTCCCTCCAAAGAATCGCTGTAACTTTTGAAAGCCTGGTTGCTGCTTCTTGATGACGCTTGCAATGAGAGGGAGACGATCTTCGCCACCCCAAAGAATGTTGTGGCTGAGGACGCGTAGTATCTTTGTCAACTCTTTCATGGCGCGAGTGAAGTACGTGAGAG
>CATPCK010000870.1 GCA_955652655.1 uncultured Ktedonobacteraceae bacterium
AGCCACCAGAGGGCGACCACAAGGGTCGCCCCAACTCCTTCCCAGGCCCGTTCGTCCATGGTCGGGGCGACCCTTGTGGTCGCCCTGGCTGGGCTACTGCAGCCGCATTGCACTTGGTCTTTCATTCGCCAACAAAGTCATCGAAGCTGCGGCGCAAGCTCGTATGGCCGCGAAATAGCTACGGGTGACATCACCCCTGGCTCAAGCCAGGGGCTTCCTCCCCTCACGAGGAGGCTTTCCTGTGTAGCTTCGGCTTGCCAGGTTTGGTTTTCACCGCGCCTGGTCTTACGGCCTCTCCACAGGCAGCAACCGCGAGTCCCGCGGCCAAAATGTTCTGTGCGGCATTGATATCACGATCATGGACAACGCCACATTCAGGGCATGCCCACGAGCGCACATCAAGCGGTAAGGAGTCGAGAAGATGACCACAATCAAAGCATCGTTTGGAGGATGGATACCACTTGTCAATTTTGACGATGGTTCGGCCATACCACTGTGCTTTGTACTCCAACTGCCTGATGAACTCACTCCATCCCACATCCGAGATAGCTTTAGCCAGGCAGTGGTTTTTGACCATATTCTTGACGTGCAGGCTCTCGACGCATACGACTTGGTTTTCGCGTATGACGCGGGCCGAGAGTTGGTGTTGATAGTCTCGCCGCCTATCAGAAATCTTCTTATGAATACGTGCAACTTTGAGACGAGCTTTGTTTCTATTCTTCGATCCCTTTTTCTTTTTCGCGTGTCGTCTCTGAGCTTTCGCAAGCTTCCTTTCATTCTTGGAGAAGAACTTGGGATTGCCGTAGGTGTGCCCATCAGAGGTGATGACCATCGACTTCAAGCCCAGGTCAAGTCCAACTGTCTTCGGACTGACTTCCAAGGCTTTGATATCTTCTTCTACCAGGATGGAGACGCGCGTAGCGCTCAGCCTCATCTTTGGTGACGGTGACACTGCTGGGCTTACACCCATCAGGCAATGGGCGATGCCAAACGATGGAAAGGGGAGCATCCATCTTCGCCAACGTGAGAGCCTGGTCCTTCCAAATGAAGGCATTGTTCGCATAGGTGGCAGCTTGTTGGTTCCGCTTCTTCTTAAAAGTTGGGTAGTTCGCCCGCCCGTCAAAGAAATTCCTGAACGCTTTGTCCAGGTGACGCAAGGCTTGTTGCAGAGGCACAGAAGAAACATCATTGAGCCAAACCGTCTCTTCCTGCTTCTTGAGCAGGACCAAACGTTGTGCAGTACCTTCGTAGTACATGCGCTCACCACGCTGATAGTAGGCATCAGTACGTTGGCGCAATGCCCAGTTCTAGACATAGCGGCAACACCCAAAGGTTTGTGCCAGAACGCGTTTTTGTTCATCGCTGGGAGAGAAACGATACTTGTAGGCTTTCTTCTGTTTCATACTTTACAGTATAGCATACTCCACTGTAAAGTATGAAACAGTTTCCCCACCCTATCCACTCGAAACAAGGACTCGCTCCTATCCCCATGCCTGAAGGCAGGGGTCTTACGCTCGGTTCGATAACGAGCAGGACCAGCGCAAAACTCAGGCTCTTGCGCTTTCGCTACGTGAGTTTTGCGCTGGCATGATGCACAGCAACAACCATTGCCTTGTTTCTCGGAACGGACGTTTCCCGAAGGTACGGAGGCGTCCTTCATTGCCTCATGAGCAGAGACCTGTTCTTTTCGCGCACTTCCATCGCGGGGTCGAAGGGGGTGTAAACGCCAGTCCCACGAGGGCCGTGTGGATGCTATAGAGAAAGGCAGGACTTATCCACAAGGAAACAAACATCCTCATAGCGTGAAGCATACCACAAGAAAGTTGCATCTACAACTATTGACAATGCAATAAAATGCTGGTATATTCTTATTAGTTGCATATACAACCATACGCGATGCAACGATATATGTGAGAAAAGGAGACAGATCATGAGTTGGCAATTTGATCCTGGGCATACGTATATTGGTTTTACAGGTCGCCATTTGATGGTGGCAACCGTCCGGGGAGAGTTCGAGAAGTTTGAGGGCACCGTGGAATTTGATGAACACGACCTGACCCGCTCAAAGGCCGAAATCCGCATTGAAGCGGCAAGTGTCACTACGCGCAATGCCCAACGCGATGAGCACTTCCGTTCAGCAGACTTCTTCGATGTGGAGCACTACCCCTTCATCACCTTTCAGAGCAAGCGCGTCACCATGCGGGATGCCCATCATGGGCAGCTCATTGGTGACCTGACCATTCGCGATATCACCAAAGAAGTGGTGTTGGATGGGGAATATGGCGGAGTGAATCAAACCCCCTGGAATACCTCGAGTGCCGGTTTTCATCTTCAAGCAAAGGTGAACCGCAAAGACTGGGGCTTGAACTGGAATGCGGTACTGGCAGGCGGCGGTCTCGTCGCCAGTGACGAGATTACCTTACTGATTGACCTCGAACTCACCAGGCAGGCGGAGGCTGTTGCATCTCCTCAAGCCGAGGAAGCGTCGGCGTAAGAGACAAGCGCTGGCATGCGATCCGTTGTGAGCTAACAAGAAGGATAAGTATGAGTCGACGTCACGAGGCTGAAACACACCTGGATGGCACTGCCAAACTCTCACTGCATTTCCTCCTTGCATGTTATACTGATCATGAGTTTGCTCCTTCCTTTTGATGAGATTGGATTGACTTTTCACCTACTGATAAAGGAGATAGATATGAACACTGATCAGATGTTTGATGTTCCTGTGCAAGATGCAGCCTGGGGGCACGCAACGGCCTCGGATGCAGATGGGTTGGAGTTGCACTATGTGAGATGGGGGCAAGGAACTCCCCGTGTGCTCTTGCTGCACGGCTGGCCTGGCTTCTGGTATGATTGGCGACGTGTCCTTCCTCGTCTAGCTCAGTTCACGTCGGTTATCGCCATGGACTTGCGCGGTTTTGGCTTCTCAGCCAAACCGGACTGGCCCGTCCATGCGGCATACTCTCCTGAAGCTCAAGCCAAAAACGTCCTCACCCTCCTCGACCAACTGAACGTTGAAAGCATCGTCCTGGGGGGTTATGATATTGGTTCACGAGTAGCGCAAATGATAGCTCGCATGACTCCAGAACGTGTTCACGCCCTTGTCCTCTCTGCTCCCGTCTATCCCGGGTTTGGCACACGCCCATTGGAGCCTGAGGCACAGCGGGAGCGCTGGTATCAGCATTTTCACATGGTGCCTCAGGCTGATCAACTTATCGGTCACGACCAGGAAACGGTTCGCTTGTATCTCTCACACTTCTACAATCATTGGGTTGGCAATAAGCAAGCCCTTCGTCCTTACGAGTTTGAGGAGATCGTCAAGACGTATGCACAACCAGAAGCGGCACGAGGAAGCATTGCCTGGTATCGAGCAGGAGGTGGTTCCGGGCAAGTTGCTTTAGCCTCTGGGAACATCCCACCAGTTCCCATCACGCATCCGACGATGATTCTCTGGGGCGAGACTGATCCTATTGCGCCACCAGCATGGGCAGATCGACTTGGCGATACATTTTCCCACTTGCTTGGGGTACAGTTCTTGCCTGACATTGGTCACTTCGTGCCCTTTGAAGCACCTGAAGCCGTCGTGGAGGCTATTCGTACGATTCTCTAACTCTTGAAGCGAAAGTAGCTCTGATCAACAAAGGCGAGTTCGACGGCTTGGCCGGTCTTCTTAGGCGTGCGCTTTTTCGAAGCTCCAGCGCGATGTCTTCCTTGCTCCTCACGAATCAGAAGGTATATACTGAAGAGGCATCCATCGATCAGCAGAAAACGACCTTCCGCGAGATGCGAAAAGCAGGCTGTGAGAGACGACTCGAAGGTTTCTCGGCCTGGAAGAAAGGAAAAACTATGGCAACTCATCCAATGAGCGCGCGAAAGAGAAATTGATGATTGATCATGATAATCTTGAAGAATTTCGAGATCCGCAGACCTATGATCTGGTAGACGGGGGCTACGATGAGGATTGTCCATTGACCGAGCAGTGGGCGCGCTCGCTTGGAGGGCCTCTTCTGGATCTTGCGTGTGGAACTGGACGCATGGCCATTCGCATGGCTTTGCAGGGCTATCAGGTCACGGGGGTGGATATCGTGCCAGAAATGATTGCGCGAGCGCGCCAGAAAGCGGCTGAACATGCTGTCTCCATTGAGTGGGTGGTGGCTGATGCGCGCACGTTCCATCTCCAGAAGCAGTTTCCCTTCATTTACATGCTGGAAAATGCCTTTCAATTCTTTCTGACGCGAGAGGACCAGGAAGCAATGTTGGCTCGCGTCCGGGAACATGTGCACCCGGAGGGATGTTTTCTCTTTGAAACACGCAATCCCTCCCCACGAAATCTCTTGGAAGTCCGTCATCCAGAACCGCAGAAGTACACGACGCCTGATGGAGGGCAACTCGTGGTCACTGAGCAACAACACTACGATCCCATGACCCAAATCCAGCACTACACCTGCCCTTACCAATGGCTTCATCCAGGAGGTCAACACATGGAGAAGACGCATCGCACGGCCCTGCGCTATGTCTTTCCACAAGAGATGGAAGCCTTGCTCTTCTACAATGGGTTTCACATTCTCTTCTGTTATGGCAATTGGCAGCAAGATCCTCTGACTGCCACTTCTCCCTCGATGATCTATGTCTGCCAGAGACGTGTCTAGCTTTTACCAACTTTCCTCTTGAGAATGAGAATAAGAGTGGAGCATGACTTCTACCACGATCAAGCGGGATATTCTTATGTATGAACATGACGGTTTTTTACAAGTATTCAAGAGGTTGCAAATATATACTACAACGAGATAGAGATATAAAGGTCCTTCGGCGCAACTGGTTGAAGCCGCAGGTCCGATAGAAACGAGGAGGTAACTACTCATGAGCAAAGTCGTTGTATTCACGAATCTGACGCTCGACGGGGTCATG
>CATPCK010000871.1 GCA_955652655.1 uncultured Ktedonobacteraceae bacterium
CAATAGTGGGAATATCTGCTCAGCAGAAAGATGGCCTTCTCACATTAACACCATATAGTATATCACGCGATAGGCCAACAGGTACATCTCTGTTCTGTTCTTGTCATTCCTGTGAAGCGTTGCTAACAATTGTCAAAAACTGTGAACAATGTTATATTGCCGACAAAAGTGGGACGTTTGTTCTGATTGGGAGAGAGAATACGCAGTATGTGAAAGGATTTCCTTGATGGCATCAGAATCAGTTTCCTATTGGCAACGTACCGCTCCAGTTTTCCTTCTCTCCACTGATATGCCGCACTCAGTGGATGTCGCAGTGATTGGAGGGGGGCTCCTGGGGGCTGCCACCTGTTACTGGTTAGCGCAAGCGGGCGTACGAGCGGTGTTGCTTGAACGTACTGCGCTCGCTGCTGGCGCGACAGGGCGCAATGGTGGGTTTGTTCGAGCCGGTACTGCCGGGTCCTATCCTCAAGCGATTGCCCACCTCGGGCAGGAAACAGCTAATGCTGTGATGGAGATCACGTATGAAAGTCGAGCATTGTTGCGTCAGGTCTTGCAGGAGGAAGAAATAGCGTGTGACTACCGGGAACCAGGTGCGCTCCAGTTGGCCATCACTGAAGCGCAAGGAGAGCAGCAACGCAGAGAAGTTGAAACATTGCGAACCGATGGGTTTTCCGCGGAGTGGCTTGATCGCGCACAGGTTCAAGACGTGATCCAGACACCACTGGGACCGGAGATTCTTGGCGGTCGTTTCCTCCCAGGACAAGGTCTCGTGCATTCCGCCCGGCTCGTTCATGGACTTGCATCTGCGGCGTTACGTCATGGTGCACGCGTCTATCAGGCGGACGTCTATGAATTGGGGCGTGATGGAAATCATGTACGCCTGCGAACTTCACAGGGCAGCCTCTCCGCGCAGACGGTCGTGGTTGCGGTCAATGCCTGGATGAGTAAACTGCTTCCAGAGCTCACGCGTGTGATTATGCCAGTCCTTGAACAGATGCTTGCCTATGAGGCAGTGGCTCCCATTTTTCCCACGGCCGTCAGTGTGAATATAAATGCTGGAGAGTATATGCAGCAAACCCCTTCGGGCAACATCTTGATCGGGGGGTGTGGATTCGTTGCCCCAAATGCAGGTATTGGGGTCTGGAAAAGCCTGCCAACATCCGTGGTACAGGAGGCCATCGAGCAGGTCTTGCCACGGATCTTTCCGTCACTCGCCTCCAAATTACGAGTGATGCAACGCTGGGCGGGCTTGCTAGGATGTACGACAGATATGCATCCCATTGTTGATTACGCGCCAACGCTCCCAGGTGTCATCTTCGTTGGCGGATTTTCTGGTCACGGAATGCCGTTTGGCATGCGGTTTGGGCAGTTATTAGCAACGGCAGTAACCAGTGGGTATCTCCCGCCCGCTCTCAGCCCTTTCCGATTGGACCGTCCCTCGCTCGAGAGGTGGGAACTTCCTTGATGGCCTTAGATAAAACTCAACTTGGTTCCACCTGAAGGCTACGGACCTGCTCAAATTTTTCAGTTGTCTAAAATCAAGCGCCACATCCCAAAATATCCTCGCCCAGCAAACGCGCAATCCCCTCTTGATAAGCCCACGCCCTTCTCTCTTGCATCTTCTTAATCAATGGAGCAAAGATATCTGGGAGCGTACCAAGCAAGTCCAACTCGCTCTGCTGCGGATGCGCGGCGACAGCTTCAATCTCTGGTTCGGATTGGAGGGCAAGTGTATATGAATCCGGGTCAAAGCGCCAGGGGTGACAACGGCCTGGATAGCGCGCCATCAGATATGCCGCGATCTGTAGCCCTTTCAAATCAAAATCGCCGCTATAATAGAGAGCATCATCAGGTGACGCTGCCACCAACTTGTCGAGTAGCATCAGCGCAGCTCTACTGGGCCATCCCGCTGTGCAGACACAGGAAGGCACGTCTTGCACCGACCCCAAAGTCGCAATAACCTCTTCAAAAACCTGGGGATTCTCAAAGACAAAGATATCTGTGCGTGCTGGCAAAACATTCCGCCATTCGAGCAATTGACTCAAAGGAAGAAGCAGAACTCGTCTCCCTGCCACAACTGGCAATTGGTCGGGATCACCATTATGATAGACAGCGCTCGCCAGGTTGAAGACAGCCACGCTGGACGAGATAGTATCTATTAGTAATCCTGCGTCACCGTAAAGGCGAAGTGCTTGCTCACGATCGAAATGAGCTGCTGCGGTGCCTGTAGCCTCTTGCTTCAAGTCATTGAGAGCAAGCAGCAAGAGACGGCCAGCAGGCCTATCAAGGTCAAGGGTGTGGGGATTTCCACTGGTACGTTGCGCAAACAGCGCTAGCCGCTGAGGAGCGTCAGGTTGTGGCAATTGGTTAAGAAGGGTAGCGATGTAACGTACCAGTTGCAACTGTCGCTCCTGTTCCTCCACCTTCGCATTCTTGTAGCGAGAAAAGAGCCACTCCTGCCCATGTGTGCCCTGTTCCATCCAGTATCGTCCGCGCGATTCTAGAGGGAGCTCTGCTGTAATAGATGACAGGGCGGAGCGAAAATGTGCCTGGTATGTGGCGTGGTTGGCCCGCTGCTGCGCGCGCGTTACCTGTTTCTTGTCAGGAAAATAGGCGCGCAGCAAATCGGGCAAGGTGCATTGAAAACTGTGCTTGAGTGCCTTTTCAACATCTTTAAGTCTGACCTTGAGACGTGTATCAGGATACAGGGGCTTACCGAGAAAGCTGGCGATGTCACGGCGTTCATCAACAGTGGCATCCATTAGGATGACCTGCCCTCCCACCTGCCCAACCTCGATATACTTCTCATAAAGTTTGACCGCCAGGCGGGATAAACTTGGCCGGGTAAAGAATTCCGCCGCCTTTTTTCCCGCATGTTGCACTGCCTGCTGCTCTGATTGATTGCTCACCTCAAACTCCATCGTTGCGTTGTAGCTGGCTAGAGAGTCTGGCTATCGCTCCAGAAAGAGGCTGAAGCAGTGGCTATCGGCGAGCCTTTTTCATGGATCATCAGGTATCTCGCGCAGGCTGGTATCTTCGCGCCTGTTCCGCTGATCTGTGGCCCGGTCATGATCCATTGGAATTCCTGCGAGACGAGAAACTCTATGATACGCTGTGTGTTGGCGATACTTACCTTGTCAAAAGCTTCGTCTAATGCCAGTAACTTTGGCGCTCCAGGCGCTGCACTGCGATAAAGAGCTCCCAGCGCTGCGAAAAGCGGTACGTAGAGCGCAAAAAGCTGTTCCGCTCCACTACGCGTACCGGCCACGCGATCAGTCAAACGTTGTCGTTGCCCTCCAATCGGTGTGACCAGGACGTCAAAGTGGAACCATTCACGGTAATCGAAGACCTGCTCCAGGGCGTCCATAAAGTTTATATCGGCGCTCTCTTGCTGCCGCAGCCGTACCGAATCGATCTCCTGGCGGAACGCGTGCATCAACGTTTCCGTCTCTTCCAATGTCAGGACTTGCGTCGGTTTGCGCAAAAGTTTGTAATGCTGCGCGAGGTGGCTGCCCAATTTCGACATGTCATACTCGGCTGGTGGCCTCCATTGCAGGGCATAGTGTTCACCAATCATGGGCAGACCACTCAGCACTTGATTGATCTGTTGCACCCACTCCTCCGCCTCGAAGATGGATGTGCGAATGGCCTCCGCGATTTCGTGCAGCAGAAAATCCTCGAACAACCGTGTCTCTTCCTGGTTGAGCAGCATTTTCTGCATCTCAATGCGCTCACTCAAAAGTTCAAGCAGTTCGACCGCTTTGCATTTGTTTTCATTCAGGAAGAGCACCAGTCCCTGGTCGTCCAGGTCTGGCCCGTATTCAAGCAGGATCGGTTGCTCGCGATTGAATGTACGAGAGAGCGCGTTGTATGCATCGCGGTAGATCCCTTCTAGCTGTTCTTTACGGGCTGGGATGTCACCTTCGCGCAGAGCGCCGCCCAGTAATCGCTGGGCCGCGCTCATATGCTTTCCTTCTGCCGCGATCTGTTGTGCGGTCGCCAGTACTTCCACCGGGTACGCTGCCAGAAGATCAACAAAGCGTGCCTGCTTTTCGCTGCGCTCATGTTGTGCCAGTTGCAAGCGTTCATCTACCTCTATGAGCTGGTTTGCCGCGTTGTTGGCTCGCTCATCAGCACGGATAAAATCGGCTTTAGCATCATTCAGGTTCGTGGTGAGCGTTTCGTTCTGTAAGCGTAATGTTTGTAGTCGTTCACTCAACTCCTCGGCGTTGGAAAATTCAGCGATGCGTTGCAGCTCTTCTTCCTCAGCCTGTGCCTGTAGCGCCTGATAGCGGTTGCGCTCATATACCTGGGCAATATGAACCTCGTTGATCTCGGCTTGTGCCTGCGCTTCTCGCGCTTTCTGGGACTCCTCCCAGCTATTGATTAATCCTGCTAGTTGCGTTTGCAGCGATTGCGCCTGATTTTTGAGTTTGATAACACCCAGTAATGCATCTTGAACGCGCTGTGCATCGCTGGCAAAGATCGTGATACCATTGCTATC
>CATPCK010000872.1 GCA_955652655.1 uncultured Ktedonobacteraceae bacterium
CACACTTTGTTACTACTCTTATTCTAGCACAATTTGGGACGTTTTGACACGCATATTTTCACAATCCCTCCCGTATGCTATACTATGCTCCATACTTATCGCTCTGATTAAGAGCATATTTCTCTTTTTGTACAGTATCTTTAAGCGAGGTAGGAAGATGCCACTGGAAATACTACAAAATGGCCGTTATCGCATCCTGCGACAACTGGGAAGTGGAAGCATGGGAGAGGTCTATCTCGTAGAAGATACACGCATTAATCGACAGGTAGCTATCAAGGTCATTCGGACCGAGTCCTCCGCGTATTCCGATCCCACTACTACATCAGACGCTGCCCGTCTCTTTGAACGTGAAGCCAGGGCCATTGCCAGGCTCAATCATCCGAATATCCTGCCTCTCTATGACTTTGGTGAGGAGGTCGTTAACGGCGCTCCTCTTACGTACATGGTTATGCCCTATTGTGCCGAGGGTTCGCTTGCTACCTGGCTACAGCAACGAGGGGAAGACAATCTGCTCTCACCAATGGATGTCGCGCATTTTCTCCGCCAGGCAGCCGACGCCCTCCAGCATGCACACGACAACGGCCTCATTCACCAGGATGTCAAACCGCAAAATTTCCTTATTCGCAGCAATCGTAATGAGCGCCTGCCCGATCTGTTACTCGCCGATTTTGGTATTGCCAAATTGACGGCTGGCACCTCAGGCGCAAGTCAGGCTATTCGCGGGACACCCATCTATATGGCCCCTGAACAGTGGGAGGGTAATCCTGTTCCTGCCTCCGATCAATATGCTCTTGCCATCATGATCTACCAACTTCTTACCGGGCGTCCTCCTTTCCAGGGTGGGCCTGGACAGTTGATGTACAAACACTTAAGCGTCGCGCCTCAGCCACCGAGCACCTTAAACCCGATACTCAATCATGATGTCGATACCATTCTTCTGCATGCACTGGCAAAGAGGCCCGAGAACCGTTTTCCTTCTGTCTCAGCCTTTGGCAAAGCTCTGCAGGAAGCCTTGCTCATGGATGGTCCTACTATTCTCAATCCGCAAGACAAACCACTAGCTGATGCCAATCGCGCAACCCTGGCGATTAGCTATGCAGAGGCGCTGAATGGTACCAGCAGAACATTAACGATAGCAGGAGGGCGTCACGTCAGAGTTGATGTCCCGCCAGGTATACAGAATGGCCAGGTTATCCGAGTAAGTGGACAGGATAGCACCATTGGCTCCGGAGGCGCAACCATCCCATTGCTGCTCACTATCGCCATCGTGCCAGGCACATTGCATTACCCGCCTGCTTTCATCGGCAATGATCAAATGGCTACGTCCAGCGGCGCTGCAATGTATACCGGAAGCGACAGAACTTCTATCAGCAACAACCAGACAGTATTACCCGATGGCACGAGAACTTCTATCAGCAATAATCCCACCATCATCCCTGGTGGCGGCAGCCCAACGCCTGTCCAACAGCCCTACTACTCTGATGCCGCCTACAACAATGGTCCCTATTTTCCTCAACAGGACGATAATAGCAATCTTAACCAGCGTAAGCGCAATACCGGCCTTATAATCTTGATTGTTGCGCTGGTTTTACTGCTAATCTTTGGAAGCGCAGCGTTCGCCTTCTACCGCTTCTCGAGTGCAAGCGGGACCAATTCCGCGAATGCGACCGCCACGGCTCAGGCCAACGATAATACTGTCACAGCCCAAAACAATGCCACGGCCACGGCTCAGGCCAATGATACTGCTACCGCCAATGCCCAGGCGACAACCACTGGCAATACAACGGCCACTGCCCAGGCAAATGCCAATGCTACGGCCACTGCTAATGCCAACAAGGCAAATGCCAATGCGACCGGAACAGCGATCGCACAGGCAAATGCCAATGCTACGGCTACCGCTTCAGCTAGCACGCCCACCCCTACTCCCACCCCTTTCAGCGTCAAGAGCGTGACAATGACCGTTAACCCTACCTCTATTGCCGGACAAACTTGCGGTACGTTTGTGACCGTCACCTACACTGCTACTTTCGTTGTCCCCTCCAACAGCCCAGCCGGCACAGTCCAGTTTGATTACACAGCGAACAACGGTCGCAGCAATGGCGCGGCTAGCCTCACCTTTGCTGCCGGGCAGACTACAAAAACATATCAATTTACATGGTCGGGAAACCTTCCTGCTGACCATAGCTATCCTGGTACTGGACAGGTTATTACGACCAGCCCCAACCAGGTGACATCCAATGCTGTAAAACCGTCTGGCCAGTGCACTTAAATCCGTCAAGCAAGCGAAGAAAAAAAGGAAAAGGAGGGTCCCCTTCTTTTTCGGTAAGGTTCGTTTGGTGGTCTGACAATGTAAATACTCCTTAACAGAGTCCAAACTCAAATTGGGATGGTTAATACATTGTGCCCTTCGCGACCAGGTTGCACCAGGTGAGAGATGAACAGCTCGACAATAAATGGCTTTTCGTAGAGCGGGCGGCGCTTCTCATCCATAAAGAAAATATGAAGGCGATCACGCCTTCCACTGGGTCCACTTGAGAGTGGCTGCATAGGTATAGTTACTTCAGCTGCAAAGCCTTGCGCTGGTATATGAACAGTGGCCCGCTGCACGATATAGGCAAAGCTTTGATAGAGCGCTGAGTGTATTTCGATAAAGACAAGTTCTCCTTCGACGAGGCCGCTTAACCCCGCAGGCGCACTCTTCTTACTTTCAGACCACGAGAATGACCCCTGCGGATTTCCCACCGCTGGCGCGTTTCTCCCCATTAACTGAATACGGATAGTGTAAGCCTGGTCAGGCTGCACACGCAATGGCGTTTCAATAATAGCTGCCGCAGTTGTACTATGCTTCTGCTCTCCCAGCACAAAACGTTGCAATTGTCGCAGGAATCTAGGGGTGCCTCCTGCAATTAGACCTGCCGGGGATATATTTGCGGCACCGGCGACAGTAGATACCTCTACAGATTGTGAGGATGCGACCTGGCCATCCTGTTGCGGTACATCAATTGTATCAACTTGCTCTATCTCTCCATGCAAACCATCTGGAGATTGCTTCTCCACCGCAGGTGCCTGGTTCGTGTGTCTTTTTGCCGCTTCCCAAAGTGCGAGATCCGTTTCTGAAAGTCGTGTGACCAGGACAGTCTCGGTATTGGCTATATCATCAATCTTGCGCTCTCTAGCACGAGCCTGATCCGCCTGGTAGTTCTCCTTCTCTCCCCTGCTATCCACAATGGGCGGTAATGCTGTAGACACTTTAGAGAAAGTACGTTTGCCGCCTGCACGCAAGCGTGAAAGCACTTCAGACATGTCACTTGCGTCCTGAAAGCGTTCTGAAGTTTCAATCGCCAATGCCTTCATCACAAATTCATCAAGGCGGCCATTGATCCTTGGATTGACTTCACCTGGCGAACGTAAACTGCGGCGTATGCGTGCCGTAGGCTCTTCCGGGGGAACACCAGTAAGCAAAAGGTAGAGCACGGCCCCAAGACTATAGATATCGGAGCGTGGCTCTGGTTTCCCAAGAAGCACCTCTGGCGCGCTGAAATTTGTCGCATTGTTGACTACAGGGGTACGAGGGAGCATATTACGTACGAGAGAAGGCAGCCAGGAGACCATCAAGAGCAGGTCACCGTTATAATTGTTACTGTCGAGTATCAGAGCCTGTGGATCAAGATCACCGAGGACGATGTGTTGCTGGTGTAAATTGACCAGCGTAGAGCAGAGCTGCTCAACCCAGTAGAGTGAGACTTGCATTTCAGGCAAGCCAATACCGCTTTGCAGGACATCCTGTAGTGTCTGGAGGTGGGTATTGGTCATCTCGCTATTATTGGAACGAGATGGCCACGCAGAAACGACATAGAGATGTCCCTCAAAGTGTTGCACTTCGATCACCGGCATGAGAGAAGGAATGCTTTCGCGACGAAGCAAATCATATTCTTGCTGTACTATGTCGCGGGCACTTGCCCGTCCCTCTTTGTCCAGGCTACTGATGTCGATATCACGGATGCCGACGGGACGTAATTGCTGGTTATCGATCGCGAAAAAAAGGCTGACATATGGGCGGCGGCGTACAAGAGAAGAGATACGATAACGGGTAGTTATGTCTACATTGTCCTGCAAGAGGGAAACTACATTTTTCTTCACAATGCGCTCTCCACAGGTAGCGCAAAATGTTGCCTGTGGAGGCAACACTGTATGGCAATTAGGGCAATGCGGATCACCAGAAGGACTGGTATCCGTAGTTACTTGCGTCATACTCATTCGTCAAATAGCCTTTTATTAATATATGAGGAAATCAGAGATAATGTTAGACAAATTATAGCATAGACGACGTAGTTGTGCGTAGTTAATCGCGGGAATGGGTGACCTTGTCACCAGCTATATGTTTTGCTAAAATTAGAGCGGTGCTACCGCTCCTGATGACCCCGTACTTAGCACTGCACATGATACAATAAGAAGAAAGAACTATACGGAAGTGGCATTCACATGTGGAATCGCGGTAGTATCAATTAGGTGTGAGGTTGTAGCAGGTGTAGCGATTGGACATCTTCTTCTCACATGAGACTGAAACTACTATCCGAATAACGTCCGGAGGCATATTTTTATGGATTTAGTTACCGTCATCTTCTGGATAATTGCCGTAATACTGGTGGGATCTGCGTTGCTGGTGGTCACTCAACGCAATATCGTGCATAGTGCGTTAGCCCTGGTGGTAGTCTTTGCGATGGCTGCCGGTATTTATCTCTTGCTCAACGCTGAATTTATCGCCATCGTGCAAATTCTTATCTATGCTGGCGCGGTGACTATCCTCATACTGTTCGCTCTCATGCTGACACGAACAAACAATATCCAGTTGAACAGCAATCCGAATAACAGGCAGTGGTGGCTGGCAGTCATCGTCAGCGCGTTAGTAGGAGCTGTTATTGTGTACGCTGCGGGGATCAGTCCCCATGCAGTTGCCGCCGTAGGTAACGGCTCAAGCCAGTTGCCGCCAGGTATCAACAATGTTGTGCGCATTGGTCAGTTGCTCTACAGTCCCATTACTTATAGCTATGTGTTGCCGTTTGAAATTGCGTCCCTGGTGTTGCTGGTAGCGATTGTAGGCGCGATTGTCATCGGTAGGGAGGACTAGTTCTATGGGGCTCAGTTTAAATCATTACCTGGTACTAGGTGCGATCCTGTTCTGCATTGGGCTCTACGGCGCGCTCGCAAAACGCAATGCCGTCGCGGTATTGATGGGCATTGAGATTATGCTGAACGCTGTGAATATTACGATGGTGGCCTTTTCGTTTTTTAACAAGGCCCTACCGTATGCTACCTATTTGACCGGTCAAATTTTCGCCATCTTCATCATCACAGTGGCTGCAGCTGAGGCAGCGGTGGCATTAGCAATGATCATTGCCATCTATCGCAAACGCAACACAGTGGATGTTGGCGAAATTGATATCATGAAGTGGTGATCAAAATGGTATTGTTTTATCAATTGTCCTGGTTGATCTTGCTCGCACCGCTTTTCTCCTTTGCAGTTATTATTTTCGGGACGCGTGTCTGGGATATGCTCAGTCGTCCTCGGGTATCCGCGGCGGAAGCACATAGCGGTGATGCTCACGCTGAAGCCCATGACGTTGAAGCAAAGGGATCAGAGGGTGACGATCAAGGCGAGCATGGCCTCGACGACGATGAGGACCCCAAGGTGGCGCATCTCTCGATGGGGGCGCTGGTAAGTGGCTACGTTGGAATTGCCATTACGGCCTTTGCATGTCTCTACTCGTGGCTGCTGCTGTTAAATACGGCGGGCGTCATCGCGATTGCGCCGCCATTGCAGCCAGGCAGTATTACCGTGTTTTCTTATGAATGGTTTGTGCAGGGAACCATCAATTATGTGATCTCATTCCAGCTGGATAGACTTGCCATCCTAATGATAGTGGTAGTGACAACCATCTCATTGCTTGTCCAGTTCTATTCGCAGGGATATATGGAGAATTCGGCTGGATATGCACGTTTCTTCGCCTATCTCACGCTCTTTACTTTCTCGATGCTTGACATCGTTTTCTCGCAGAATTTCCTTGTCATCTTCGTCGGGTGGGAACTGGTGGGCCTGAGCTCATATCTGCTGATTGGTTTCTGGATCAATAAGCAGGCCAAACCGGCCGAAGATCGTCCTCAACCCGCCAGCGCGGCCATTCAGGCCTTTATAGTGAACCGTATCGGTGACGTAGGCTTTATCATCGGCATCATGATCCTGTTCGTTAATACCGGCACATTCGAGTTCAGCCAGTTAGCGACAAGGGTCCAGAGTATGGATAAAGGGTTACTGACTCTCGCTATGATCCTGGTCTTCTGCGGTGCAATCGGAAAATCAGCCCAATTCCCACTGCATGTCTGGTTGCCTTCAGCGATGGAAGGCCCAACTCCTGTCAGCGCCCTGATCCACGCTGCGACCATGGTCGCGGCCGGTGTCTATATGGTGGCTCGCACCTTCCCGCTCTTCGCGGCAGCGAACCCGGCAGCATTCCAGGTGGTAGCCTGGACTGGCGGTTTCACCGCTATCTTCGCGGCAACAATCGCCCTTGTACAGACTGACTTCAAACGGGTGCTGGCCTTCTCCACGATCAGCCAGCTTGGCTACATGTTCGCTGGCCTGGGAGTAGCTGGCACAGAATATGGTGCAGGACCTGGCATGTTCCACCTCTTCACTCACGCGTTCTTCAAAGCGCTGCTCTTCCTGGGCGCCGGGAGCGTCATTCACTCGCTACACCACGCGACGCATAAAGAGGTACAGGATATGCGCCTGATGGGAGGGCTTGCCAAATATATGCCTATCACCGCTATTACCTGGTTGATTGCCACGCTTTCGATATCTGGTTTCCCCTTTTTCGCGGGTTTCTACAGTAAGGACACTATCATCGCGCTTGCATACGCCCATGGCTATTATGCCTTGTGGGTGGTTTTGTGGGTGACCGCAGGTTTGACCGCCTTCTATATGCTGCGTGCCTATATCCTGGCCTTTGGAGGGAAAGGCGGTCGTTTTGGTGGCTTATGGGGTGGCGAGGGAATCTATCGCGGCGTGGGCGTGCCACGCGAGTCTCCTCTAACGATCACCCTTCCATTGATACTACTGGCTATCCCGTCGGTGATCGCTGGCTACTGGTTCAATTTCTTTACATACCTCAATCCCACGGCACCAACCCTGAGTATAGGGGAGATTCTTAGTGACTGGAAGACCTATCTGGGAGTAGGCGTGGCACTGCTCGGCTTAGCCTGGGCATATGCACTCTACGCACGCATCGATCTGGCAAAGATTAACGCTTTCGTGCAAGGCAATGTTGTACTGCGGGTACTGCACCGTATCCTGCTGCACAAGTACTATATCGACGATCTCTACGACCTTTTTGTCCGCTACGTCGTGCTCGGCATCGCGCATATCTGCCAGGCCTTCGATACCTACATTATTGATGGGCTGGTCAACGGAACAGCTAATCTCGTGACTACACTAGGTCGCGACCTGCGTCACGTTGAGACTGGCAGAGTTCAAACCTATATGTTTGGTTTCTTTGGCGGCCTCGCGCTACTGGCAGTGATCGTTATTGTGCTTGTCAATGTAGTAAAGTAAGGATAAAACTGTGATATTTACGAGTGATCTCACCTGGATTATCCTGCTGCCGGTGATCGGCTCACTGGCAGTACTGGCTACGCCACGGTCGATTGCACGCTGGTTGGCGCTGCTCTTTAGTGCGGCAACGTTTGTGCTTTCAATGGCAATATTCTTCCGTATCGCCGCGAATGGATACCACTTTGGTGATCTCAACAACCCGGCCGATTATATCCACACTCCATGGATCAATTTTACGGCTGGCTCCATAACTTTCAAGATCGACTATTTCCTGGGCGTTGATGGGCTGGGCCTACCCATGGTCATCCTCAATGCCTTGCTGACCATGCTCTCTATCATCGGTGGCTGGGAGAAGGTGCGTGTCAAGGAATACATGGCCCTGCTGCTCATCCTGGAAGCAGGCGTCATGGGCGTCTTCATGGCATTTGACCTGCTACTCTTCTTCCTCTTCTGGGAAGTTGAACTTGGCCCAATGTTCCTGCTCATTGGCATATGGGGAAGCGAGACGATCAAGCATGGTATGCCCGGGCGTATCTACTCGGCGTGGAAATTCTTGCTGTATACGTTCTTTGGCAGCGTTTTCATGCTGATCGGCATATTGTTGCTTTACTTCACCAATGTCAACAATGGTGGTCAAGCGACCGCCAGCATGCCGTACTTCTCACTGCATATGTTCAATGGGCCCGTCAATATCCCGTTCACAGGCTTGACGATGAGCTTACAGTTGCTGACCTTCCTGTTGATTTTCCTGGCTTTCGCCATCAAAATACCCATGTTCCCCTTCCATACCTGGCTGCCGGATGCCCATACAGATGCTCCAACCGAGGTGAGCGTGATCCTGGCGGGCATACTGCTGAAGATGGGAGCCTATGGCTTAATTCGGGTCTGCCTAACACTCTTTCCGCAAGGTTTGCACGAGTTCGCGGGCTGGTTAGCGGTGATTGCTGCAATTAATATCCTTTATGGTGCCAGCATCTGCCTGGTGCAGACGGATATGAAGAGACTCATCGCCTATTCCAGTGTAAGCCACATGGGCGTTATCCTGCTGGGTGTGGCTGCCGCGGCTGGCATCGGCAATGTAGCATTCCGTATGGCTGCGCTAACAGGGGCAACCATCCAGATGTTCAGCCATGGTATCATCACGGGAATGCTGTTCTTCTGCGTAGGTGTCATCTACGACCATGCTCATACGCGCGAAATCGCTGCTTTCGGCGGCGTTGCGAAGAGAATGCCAATGCTGGCCACGCTCTTTACCTTCGCGGGATTGGCTTCGCTTGGCCTGCCCGGTCTGGTCGGTTTCGTCGCGGAATATATGGTCTTCACCAGCAGCTTCCAGGTCTGGACAACCATCACAGCTATCAGCGTTTTCACGATGATCCTGACAGCTTCCTATCTGCTGTGGATGCTCAAGCGCGTCTTTTACGGCCCGTTCAATCAAAAGTGGAACTGGCTGCCCGATGCCAACCTGCGTGAAACGATACCACTTTTCGCGCTGGCGGCAGTCATTGTGTTCGTTGGTATTTATCCAAAGTTCTTTATAGATGTCATTACCCCTAGCTTGACCCAGATTATGCACGGTGTCAGCGTGGCCATACGCCCATAAATAGTGAGGCGGCCTCGCGGCTGCCAGGGGTAAGGAGTATTGTTCCATGAATCAAGCGTTAAGTGCAAATGACCTCTATCTGCTAGCGCCAGAGCTTAGTCTGACTGTTTTAGCGCTGGTGGTATTGGTGGTAGACCTGTTCATCAAACGCCGCTATGTTACAGTGACAGTGGCCCTGGTTGGTCTCATCATTCCGGCAGCCTTTGCTATCACGCAAGCGCTGAGGCTCGACTTCTCAGTCGCCCACCATGCATTTTTTAATATGCTGGTGGTTGACCAGTACGCTATCTTTTTCCAGATTCTCTTCCTGATTATCGCTGCTGTGATGATCCTGGCGTCTTACTCTTATGTGGGTAAGTATGTCAAAGCCGATGGTGAATTCTACACTCTCATGCTCTTCTCAGTGACCGGCATGATGCTCATGGCGAGTACAGGAGAGTTGATTTCTATCTACATCTCTCTAGAGCTAACAAGCTTCCCGCTCTATGTGATGGCGGGCCTCATTCGCGCAAATGAGCGCTCAGCAGAAGCCGCTGTCAAATATGTGCTGCTAGGAGCCATGTCCTCGGCCATCCTGCTTTACGGTTTTGCCCTTCTTTATGGACTTACGGGAACAACAGACCTGATGGGTATCGCCACCCTGATTAAAAACGGCCTCCATACAGGCAACGTGATCGTCTCGTTACGGGGCAACTTGATGGAGTTAGTTGCTGGTATTTTGATCCTGGCAGGGTTTGGCTTTAAGATTTCCGCTGTGCCATTTCACATGTGGGCGCCAGACATCTACGAGGGGGCACCGACGCCGGCTACGGCCTTCTTTTCGGTTGGCTCCAAGGCAGCAGGCTTCGCTGCTCTGATACGCGTCTTTATCGATGGTGGCCTTGGCCCGGCAAATACCCTGTCATTAGTCGTCGCGTTCTCCATCGTGGCGATCCTGACCATGACACTGGGGAACTTTGTGGCGGCAGTACAGACCAACGTCAAGCGCATGATGGCTTATTCCAGCATTGCGCAGGCCGGCTACATTCTTGTGGGTGTTACCACGAGCCTGGCAAGCAACAGTTCAGCTGGCAATTCCGCGGTTCTATTCTTTATCTTCGTCTATGTGCTGACAAACCTGGGAGCCTTCTCCGGCATTATCGCACTGGCGAACGCGACCGGAGGAGAGCGTATCGAAGATTTTCGCGGATTGGCGAAGCGTGCGCCCTTACTAAGCCTGGGTACAGCGCTGTGTTTGCTCTCCCTGGGCGGTATCCCACCGATGGCAGGGTTCGTGAGTAAGGTATTTATCTTCACGGCCGCCTGGGGTCAAGGACAGGCTCTCATCAGTAGCGGCCAAGTAGCGGCAGGGCAGTTTCTCAATGTGCTTGTGGTGGTTGCCTTGATCAACAGCATCATCTCACTGGTCTACTACGGTCGCATCGTCAAAGCGATGTACTTCGATGCGCCTCTCAAAGAAGATCACCTGTCGACGCCGATCGGCCTCTCTTCCTCGATTGCCCTGACGACGGCCGCATTGATCGTGATTACCTTCGCGGCGCAGCTGGTGCTGGCAGCCACAAGTCCCGCGGCAAACAGCCTGCTGGCATTTCTGCTAGGGAGATAAGGAGAAAGGAAAAGCCCTGGTAGGATGCCATCATCCTGCCAGGGCTTTTTACGCATAGATTTAGTTGCTCTCGGCAAGGCCCGCGTCTACCAGTGCTCGCTCCAGGAGATCGCTGACCTTCAGAGCGGCTGCCCAACGCTGGAGGTAGGCCATATCAAGGTTGGTACCTTGCACTTTAAGCACGCCGAGGATATCGTTCCACTGGCGGTCCGACACTTCGTCTCCCATCCTGTACCATTCCAGCTTGTTCAGAACCGTGCCTTCCGGAGAGGCAACGTAGAATGGACGAGAGCCTTCAATTAATGGTTGTAGTTGACTCCGGCGCAGTTCTTCCCGGTCAAACAAACGAGACTTTGGTATGAATACATCGACTTTCAGCATTGTGTCGAGATAAATAGCATTGAACGAACCGCGACGTTTAACCGCATCCCTCACTGCATCTTCATCAATGTAGTAATCCGCTTCAAGGAGTTTCACTAAGGGGTGGACATGTTTTAATTCGAGGTTCGCAACAAGATCAGCATCAATAGTTGCCCGAATAATCCCGTGAATTGAGCTAGCGACTGACCCTCCGATGTGGTAATTTACCCCAAGCTGCTCCAATGCTTCTACGATGGGCGTTATCGCGGCAAATATGTACCGCGTATTTGGTTCGCTCATCGTTTTCTCCTGGAGAGGTCTTCCCGAAGTTGATCCGCGAGTGCTTGACTATAATTATTGGCAACAAAGATCAGTCCTACCTCTTCCTCGCTAAGACCAGGACGATTCTTGCGAATGCCTTGCTTGTTAGCTTCTATAAGAAATTGACTCCAGGCCTCCAAAAGTGTAAAACGTTTTGCGGGTGATGCTTTGCGAATCAATTCAATCTGTACGCGCTCTGCCTCCGGGCTGGTATCCATCGATTGCGTTCTCATCTCTGTCTTGCCTCTCTTGTTCGTCCTGTCAAGAGTGTACTGGACGGCAAGAAACATGTCAATCTCATGATTCTGAAAATCCGGCTATAATGTGGTACGCTTATACAAATGACATTTGAAGGCAGAGCCGCCATGAAACGAAGTTTCTTATCTAAACTGCACACCAACGGTATCTACTATAGCATTGGAGCATTGCTCTTATTAATTGGTGTGCCCTTATATCAATACCTGGTGCTGCTCCCACTGGGGTATAGCGACGCCCTCACATCCGCGGAAGGGGGGGTGCTCTCTCCTTATCTTTCCTGGATTGGCAGCCATACTATAGCATTTCTAGGGTATCGCGCACTGTCAATTATTGCCTTTGTCACTCTGATCAGCCTACCTTTCACGCTCTTTCGCATCATTGTAGCGCAGGAACTCCTGGGCAGCGAAGAGACGGAGCATGCTG
>CATPCK010000873.1 GCA_955652655.1 uncultured Ktedonobacteraceae bacterium
ATGCCGCAAGCTGTTGAAATTTATATGCTCGCTGCAATGACCCCACAGTATCAAAAGGCCCTTCGAGGATATCCTGGAGCAGCTAGCGTGAAATCTTGAGGAGTATGCTGTCTTCTCCTGCCAAAAAACGCTGAGAGGTTCGATGGATCTGATTGGTACCTCGCGGCTGGTGACAACAACCTTAACTCCACCCCATCACAGAGGGGAAATCCCATAACGTTCCATCTGCATCAAAAGAAATGGTGGTAATCACGGATTTTTCGCTCACTTTCGTCGCATTTCGTTTTGCTGAGAAGGGCAGAGAACGGTGATACACACTTTTCAGAAGACTGTGCTTTCTCTATCCTTCAACCTCACTCCAGTCTGTTTTTCCTGTAGCTGACCAACGCTTCTCTGTCAGAGGCGTCTGCTGCTTGCGTGGGGTGTGTGCTTTGAACCGGAGGACGCCCTTACTTGGGGAGAGAGAACGCATTCTTCCACAGCGAGGACATTCCACTAGATTGATGCCGCTGTCGGTAAATCGTTTGAGATCGATGGGAACCTGTTCTCCAGAAAACGTGCAGTTGGGTGAAGTCTTCGTTTGCACCTGTTCTTTCGCAGGTTCCACCGTTTTCGCCGTGTTCTGCTGTTCTTTTTCCGGCGCGGTTTGCCGTTCGGGTTCTTTCCCATTCACACCTGGCTCTTCCGCGGATGTCTGATCCGGTGCAAGCGTGGTAGGACCAGCTCCATCAATGAGCTTGAGCGTATCATGACGCAGCACCAGCAGCTCTGCGGCGGACTTGAGCCGCGAGGGGGCCACATCGGTTTTTCCGTCCAGATATGACCATTCCAGAGCGGTCACGACCAGCTTCATCAGATTGTCCATCGTGACGCGGCCTGAGCGGGTCGGGTCGAGGACTGGATGGGTGAGCCAAGCGTAGATCGAACTGGTCCATTGGCGCAAGATGAGCTGCGGGAAGAGTGGCTGGTACTCATGCTCCAGGGTAGAGAGGATGTCACGGACTTCTTCTGACGTGTGGGAAGCTACGCGGCAGAAAGGGGCCAATTTGTCGAAACGACGACGAAATTGCAGCCACGTCGGATCGGGCAAATCGAATGTTTCCTTCAAGGGAATCGTATCTCCGCGCCCTGCGGCCACCAGACACAACCCCAGCGGATGATCGTACTGCAACCGCCCCTGGTCCGTCACTTCTTTGAGCAACATCAGATGCTCAAGCGAGAGGTCGTGTGCATCATCGACAATCAAAAATTCCGTCCCGTATTGGTGCAAGTGTCCCATGATGGTGCCGCTTGCGGGTGCTCCAATGCCCTCGGATCGGGAGACCTAAAGCCGCCAAAAACTGGTCGCCTAACGCCTGTTCATCGTCATTGTTTTTGGGTGCCACCACCGCGAGAACGGATCGTCCACCAGCCCTTTTTTGGAGGTCGCGGATACTCATGGTTTTGCCAGCGCCCGGATCAGCCACGAGCAGGTGCCAGGAACGATTGTCCCAGGCGTCTTGGAGCATCTTCTGAAACCTTCGAGCGAAGGCGGTCTCGACGAATATCTCCTTTTTGAAAAGAGGATGAGTCATGAACGTTCCTCCTCGCGCTGCACGTAGCGGACGGGTAAAACACGGATGGGACGATCCGGTTCAGCATCCGGGACAGGGTCCGCAAGCGTGACGACTTGTGTGATCTCTGCCTCGACGCTCGCTAATCGTTCAGAAACGAGGGCAGGATGAATGTCGCCGCGTTGGCGATCCCATTGACGGGCCTGTTCACTTGCGCGAATCTCTGTGCTGCGGCGACGGCGTGCCGCCCGTGCTTCGTCCTGAATACGAGCACGAGCGGGCAGCCCTTGTTCGCGGGCGATTCTGGCCTGTTCCTCATTGTGTTTACGCATGGCTCTGGCTTCCCACTCGCTCACACGGCCCCCCATCAGCCCAGGGCAGTAGGCTTCGCCAACATATTCGCCGCTCACGAAGATGTAGAGCACTCCCACGTCTCTGCGGTCGTAGTACAGGTCAAATTCACGGCCCCGCAGTCGTGAGAGCAGTCCTGGGCACACATACCAACGCCCCTGAAACGAGAGTCTGTTGCTGTTTTGCACACGATACCCATGATGGGGTGTCTTGCGATTTTGAGCCTTCATGAGCAGCAACTTCAAATCATCGGGTGAACCCAAATACTGTGGCACCCCGGACGCCGCTACCGCCTGTTCCCACAGGATGTAACGGCGTTGTTGTCGTGTCGTATCGAAGTCGCGTTGGTAATCATCAACGATGGCCTGATAGAAACAGCGCTCCAGTTCTTCCAGCGTCATGCCTCCCGCCTGCGCCGCCGTTTCGGCATCGTGGACACCATACGATGAGTTGGGAAGTCTCTTTTCAAAACGTTCCGTCATCCAGCGAAAGAGCGTTTCGACCGTTCCTTTTGCCGATGGCGCGTACGGCGGGGCTTGTTCAGTAATGATCCCCAATCGATCCACAAGCACTTGTCGTGCTCGCTCGGAGGTGAAAATCTTCCCCCGATCATGGAAGATAATGGCAGGCTTGCCAAAACACGGCCAGCAATGCTCACAGCCAGTGATGCCGACCAGGTGATCTTTCCTCTCCATGCTGACCTTGATTAGGCGCATATAGTCCTCCTCTTTGAGTGGCCCCAGGGCCAGGACCGCGCCGAGGATCGCGGCTGTTTTGACACAGATGAGCACCGCAGCATGCACCCGGCTGGCTACCGTCGTTCCATCAGGAGTAACGACATAGAGGTCCATCGTATGCTCATCGACCTGGGTCAGCAGTGCTGGAGCCGGAATGGAGAGCACAAAGGACTCGGCAGACTCGCGTGGCCGTGCCACCGATTTCGCTCCTTCGCGCATCGCCATCAGATCTGGGTCCATCTTCAAGTGCTGCACGGCAGTGCGCACCTGCTTGTAGGAGGGAAGTTTGACGGGTGTTCCGGTTTCCTTGGATAAGCGTGCCGCCACCTGCTGCATTTCGGTGTGTTCTCGAATAGCCGTCATGGTGAGCCGTGTGGGCAGTCCAAACAGCCGACGGATACAGTCGGCGAAGGCCGGATGAAGCTGCGAGGCCCTTTGGTAGCTGCCGTGAGGCACACAAGCAATCTGACCCCTCTTGCGGGTTCTACTCACCAGCCGCGAAAGCGTCGAACGCGGGATGCCCTCCTTTTCCGCGACGCTGCTTTGGGTGGCTCCAGCCAGCACCTGTTCCACGGCCCGCAGATTCCGGTGAAATTGTGCACGTTGTGGTTCTGGAAGCGTCGAGGTATCAAAGGTCGGACCAGGAATGAGGGTGGATGGCTGACGTTCGATGGCAGCCACCCGCGTCGTCTCTGATTCAGGTAGAAGCGTGTCAGGCAGTGGTGAGGGCACAAGCACTGGAGCATCCGGTGGGAGCAGGGCCAGAGGAAGTGTGCGAGAGAGGGTGTACTGCTCCAGATCGAGGAGCAGATGTCCCTGCGCCGCCGCATCTGCCACCACTTTCCAGATCGCTGCTTCCACAAGATCGACGGGAAACTGGTGTGAAAGTCGGCTTGCCACCTCTGCGACCTCGGCCATTTCTCCCCACGGCCAGACCTCCGGCAAGACGGCAGCAATATCGGAAAAGGCCGGAAACGTTTTGCGCCTGGCGTGCAAGAAGACCAGGTTGTAGTGGCGACGTTTCGTCAAGGTACGCGCGGTGCCAATCCAGAAGGTCCCTTGTTGCAGGCATGCAAGCCGTCGGGCGGCGTCGGCTTTAGCAAGGTTACGATCTCCCCGCTTATCATCCTCCATGCCCGCCTCAGCGAGGAACGGTGTTCCGTCGGCCAAAGTGCCCACGAAATCGGGCAGGTAATGATGGGGGTTGTTCTCAAATGTGTAGCCAATCGCGAACGGGGCGTGTTGTGGAATCGGCAGTCGATACTTCGTGGCAAACTCCGGGCCAATGTCACCACCCGCGTAGCTGGCAACCAGAGGGTGATACTCAAGCCACAGCATGAAGCGTTCTTCGAGCTGGCTACAAAACGGCTGTCTGA
>CATPCK010000874.1 GCA_955652655.1 uncultured Ktedonobacteraceae bacterium
ACCCACAACGCTATAGAGCGGTATGGATAAGTTGCAGCAGTTTCTTGGTTGTGTGACAGCCAATGGCTGTCACACCCACAACGCTATAGGGACAGCTATCAAGCGGTAAGCCGTTCCGCGAGATACTTCAGGCTCAAGGGATAGCGGTACTCAATACTCATATGTGTGGCATCGAATAACTCGAAGAAGACATCGGTGACACCGATCTTCTCAAGTTCCCGGCGGAAGGCTTCCGCACCTAGATCGAGGTAAAACTCGTCGCGCTTGCCAGCATCGATATAGATTGCTCGCATGGTACGAAGGGCATCAGTATGAGCAGGTACCATGCGCACGGGGTCCCAGGACAGCCAGCGCTGCCATATCTCCGGGATGAGCATGCCCGTAGCGAGATCATAGGGGAGGTGAATTTTGCCATCCGCATCGGCTGAATAGCAGGCGGCCATGCACCAGTCGTTCAGTAAGCTATCATCACCGCGCTTTGAGAAGGCAGGGCGGCTGCGGAAGTCCTCCCAGAATTTTTCGATTGAGCCAGCATACTGATCTCGCAAGGTGCGCACAGACGCTGGGAAGCCTGGTAGGTAGCACATCTCAAAAAGCGCATCGCCCGCGTGAGTGGCCAGGCCTCCCCATAGATCCGGGCGCAGCATAGGAGTGATCATGGCGCCATAGCCGCCACTTGATTTGCCCGCGATGCCGCGGTGCTCACGCTGTGGAAGGGTGCGGTAGTGGGAGTCGACCCATGGCACAATCTCATCGCATAGATAGGTGTGGTAGCGGCCCGTAGCAGGGGAGTCGACGAACTGGCTTCCGCCCAGCGAGGTCCAACAGTCTACCCAGACGACGACACAGGGCGGGACCTCCCCCCTGGCAAAGAGTTCGTCGGCAAGCTCTGGAAAGTTCTTCCTGAATGGCGCGCGGTTGCGCCACATATCGAGTTGACCTGTCAGCCCTTGAATCTGGTAGACGGTTGGATATCTACGGTTGGTATCGTCATTATAGCCAGGCGGTAGATAGACCCACAGGGGGCGCTTGTATGGGTCTCGCAAAGGGTTGTCCTTGAGGACGTTGCTTTCAAAGGTTATTTCGTCATAGTGACCGTAAAGTTCGGTTGACCAGGGTTGCATGCAATTCATCCTTTCAGGATTTTTTATTCAGAATGTCAATTACCCCAGCTCTAAAGCGGGGGGCTTGTGTCTAAGCTCCATCGCAACTCTGCGTAGCGTTGCCGCCGCGCAGCTTTGACTTCATGGCTCGACACATCGGGGACGATTGACAACCGCCCCGTCCTGGTCCAGTCTTGCCGGGCCAGGAGCGTTCGGAGCGCCACGTTGCGCGCTCCCACTACATCCGCATGGAGGGTATACCCACAATGCTGACAGACGAAGAGCAACCCCTTGTTGGGCCTATTCCCTTTGCAGGTATGCCCACAGATCGGGCAGGCTTGCGAGGTAGAATGCGCATCAATCTTGATCGCCATACTCTCATGCAAGAGGGCTTTATAGGCGAGCATGGCGTGCAATTCTGCAAAGGTCCACTTGGAAGAGGCAGCATTGGCCTTTCTCTGCTTGGTGCTCGCTTTTTTGCCCGTGCGGCGTTTCGTTCGGTCGCGGATATCGGTCAAGTTCTCCAGGCCAAGGAGCGCGTGCGGATGCGCACCCACGATCTGCTTACTCACGACATGATTGGCGTCGGCTTTCAACCGTCTCTCCCGCCCACTCATGATGACCAGTCGCCTGGTCGCCGAACGGGTGCCTTTTCTTTGCAGACGCTTTCGAGTCCGTGCGTAATGATTGGCCTTGGGAACCATGCGTTTGCCGGAATGGAAGGATTGCTTGCCCCTGGTGGTAGCGGTCACTGCCAGGTAGCGGATACCCACGTCTACCCCCACGACCGATGTGTGCGAGGCGTCAGTTGGCTCTGCTACTTCCACGTCCAGGGAGACGAGCAAAGAAAAGTGTTTCTTGGGCTTGTCATACCACAGCTTGGCGGCCCCGATATGCGCGCCATGCTCAATCAGGGCCACATGCTCTCGATAGCCCGTAGAAGGCAGAAGAACTCGCCCCTGCAGAGTCAGGATGCTGACACGCTGCTCTGTCTTGAAGCTGTAGTCATGCCCAAGTTGATAGGTCAGGGTCGGGGAGACAAACTTGGGAGCCTGATCCAGGCCCTTGTAGCGCTTCTTGGTCACGCCAGCCTTGTGCTGTGCTGCGTTTTGCTTCACCTTCGTCCACAGCGTCTTCTAGGTCGCGCCGACTTGCCGGGGGATACTACAGGCCATCTGAGCCGGTATCTTGAAGCGAGCACGTATCTCATCGTAGGTGCCATCCTGCAAGCGGACCTTGTTGCTCATCTTGCCGTGCTCAAACGCAGAGCGACTGACATAGTTCAAGCCGTCACGATAGGCCAACTGGGTCGCTCGCAACGCTTTGCATTGTGCAGCATCGGTCTGCAATTTGAGCTTAGCGGTCATGGGTACTTTCATCACCTTTCTATTATCGCATATTTGATGAAGGTTGGCAAGTGGCTAAGATCCCCAGTGGCCTTGCTCCCATAAAAGGAACGCCGCATTCCTCCCCGCAGCTAAAGCTGGGGGGCTTCCTGCTGCGGCGGCGGTGATATGGTATAATATGTTTTACTGTACCAGAATGTATTATTGAATATCCGCATATCATCAACACGTTAGAGACACCTGTATGCAAACAAAACGTTGTGCTAACTGCCATAAATTGTCACGCGCAGAAGCTGTGACCTGCAGTCGCTGTGGGCAATCCTTCGCAGAGAACACGACCAGGGTTTCTACCAGGAGCGCGCTCACTGCTCCGAGCGGCAAGAGAAGTTCAGTGGTGGAGAGGCCGGCGCTTCGTACCCGGCGACGAACAATTCCCCCTGCATCTCCGCACCGCGCTGGGCATTACTCGGGCCTGCATCCTGAAGATCAACCCTACCAATCGGCGATGCTCGCGGTGCAACGGCCACCCAGAAAATCTTCCAATCCGGGCACTGTAGCGCAACAGAAGCAACAGGAGAAACAAGAGCCGGAGATCACGCCTGCACCAGGCTTACCTCGTGATCTCCCTGAGGCTTCCTCCCTCCCCACCCTCCGCTGGAGAACGGCTCCGGCTGGTGGCGAGAAAGAAACTCATGATTTGAAGACCCATCAGCGCTATCTGCCCGCAGCTGCATCTCTCAAGAGAAAGGTGATCTTTCGTGGCAGGCCTCTGTTGCAGCGGCGCTATGTACCTACGCTACTCACTATCTCATGCCTGATTTTCTTAGTTGCAAGTAGCCTGCTTGCCTATGCTTTTCTCAATAAGAAGCCTGCCCCAAATTCGCAAGTATTAACTGCTATACCAAATCAACTGCGTGTAGATGATACCTTTATCCTGGCCGGCAAAGGTTTTGGCATCAACGACCCCATTACTTTTACACACGATCAAAATAGTGATCCTATCTTAGATGGGAATGGAAGACCTCTTCGGGCTCATGCGGACGATATTGGCACCTTTTCTGTACACATTATCGTGCCTTCCAACTGGTCAGTGGGGCAGCACACGATTCATGCCACCGATAGCGGAAAAGATCAGACACTGAGCGTTTCAACAAGTATAACGGTTGAACAATCATCACTGGCTCCGCCACAGCTGCAGTTATCGACCTCAAAGCTAGATTTCGGCACGAGCGTTCCTGGCGTTGTCTCGAAAAAAGATTTCGTCCTTATTAATGCAGGAGGGCGACAACTCACCTGGCAGGCGAGTAGCGACCAGCCCTGGCTCACCGTCTCTCCCAACACTGGCACCTTTTCAGGCCGCGGCATTACTCAAGTGGTAGTCAATGCTGGCGCACTGGCTCCTCAAGCCTATAGCGGGCATATCACCTTTATCCAGCAGGGAAGTAGCGTTCAGTCGTTGATCCTCACTGTAAACATGACCGTCAAATCTGCTCCCCCTGCCACCCTGACGATTACACCTGTTTCGTTGACGTATTCAGGAACTACAAGCCAGAATCCCGCTAACCAGGTCATTACGCTGCAAAATACTGGAGGCCAACAGCTTGACTGGAGTAGCTCTGTTGTAACTGGTGATGGAGCATCCTGGCTCTCTATCAATCCCTCTAGCAGCCATCTTGCCGCGCATACCAGTGAGACAATTACGGTAAGTGTCCAATCTCAACAGCTCGCGATAGGATCATACCAGGGAACGATCAATTTCAAGGGTGGAACGAATCCGTCGGTTACAGTGGCTCTCAGCGTCGCTGCTCCTGGGAACTTGATCGCATCACCACCGTCACTCAGTTTCGCATCCGTGGGACAAAATCCCGCTGCTCAAACTATCACGTTACAAAATAGTGGCGGAGGGTCATTGGATTGGACTGTGACAGCGGCTACAGTCGATGGTGCGAGCTGGCTCAATGCAACGCCCACCAGTGGACACCTGGAAATAAACCAGTCAGCGACTGTAGCTATCAATATCAATGCGGCAGCACTCAAACCCCAATCGTATCAGGGAACGTTGACATTTACCTCTGGAGGAGGGCTCACAAAGCAAGTTCCTGTATCGTTATCGGTGACTATTACTCTAACTGCCGCCATCGGCTTGAATCAAAGCAGGCTGAATTTCACGACGCTGCAAGGGACAAATCCCGCGCCACTCTCGTTTACGATAAGCGATACCGGCAATGCCACGCTCAATTGGGTCATTGCGGAAGATCAGAATGGAGCAACATTCGCTCCTGTGTCTTCTACAACCGGTAGCCTTGCCCCCAACAGAAGCACCAGTATCACTGTCACTCCTAAGGTTGCGCAGGCGGGTGTGGGAACCCTGTCCACTACTATTACCATCGCTGATAGCGATACAGGATCAAAGGTGCCCAAACAGAGGATAACTGTGAATATTGTGGTGCAGGGACGGGCTCAGATCTCGCTTTCAACAAGCACTATGGATTTCAGTCACGATAGTATTTTCGCCGAATCATCTCAGCTGTTGGATATTTCCAACACTGGCTCCAGGACGCTGAACTGGGTGTCGCAGTCATCGGCCTCGTGGTTGACCGTGAATGTCTCTGCCGGCTCGCTTGATCCGGGGAAAGATGTGTTGCTCGAGGTGGACTGCAATAGTGCCTCGTTATCCCCAGGTAACTACACGGCAACCTTGACAGTGAGCGATAGCGATTCAGGTACAGCGGTTCAGCCACGGGCGTTGGCGGTTACCCTGGTTGTCAATTGAGATTCGGCCGTAGGGGCCGGTTTACCGCGCCCACCGCCGCTTGATCGGCCCTCCACCTTACGCTCGTTTGCCTCCAGCCCCGTGGTAGTATCGGCGTTGACGCTCTTTGCACTCTGTGCTACACTCTGACCAGGATATTTCGCCAATTGCTTGCAATTGGCTTTGTAATGACAAATAAACCTGGAGGATAGAGTCTTGCCAACCATTACTTTTGTACGTGAAAATGTCCAGGTCGAAGTGCCAGCGGGCGACCATGTACGCTACCCGGCCTTGGAGAACGATGTTCCCGTGTATTGTGGCATGTGGAAATACGCCAACTGTCATGGCAATGGTTTGTGTGGTACAGATCGCGTAGCGGTTTCTCCCTCGTCAAATACCAACTCCCTCACATTCAGGGAAAAGTTCTGGCTGCGCGGGGATCGTAAGA
>CATPCK010000875.1 GCA_955652655.1 uncultured Ktedonobacteraceae bacterium
AAGGTGTAACGGCGGAAGCGCTGGTGTTTGAAAGCCATGATCCGCGGGAAATGGAAAGTCGGCGAAGAACCGAGCGGAAAGATATAGGAAGCATGCGGGTCCTTTGTGACGATACTCCAGTAAGGCAGATAGCGGTTGTAGCCCTGCTCGATGTGATTTGTTACAACCGCGCAGATAATGCGCTCGTTGCTCTGGAAAGTAATACTATCGCAGGTCCAGTATTCTGAGTATATATGTGTTGCATGTATACGCAGGAGGCCGGAAATCAGCGCTTCCTGCTGCTGATTGACCACCCGTGTCGATGGGACGGTCTTCTCTATATTGACAAAACCCATGAGCAAAATCACAGCGATATAGAGCAAGATCGTGCCATTCATAGCCTTCACGAGTTTGGCTTTCCATGACGATGTTGCATTGATGGCGCTAACATGTTCCAAGAGCGGAGCAATGATGGCCGGAGTGGTAACAAGCAGGCAGAATAGATAGCGCGAGTTCGTCCAGGGCTCTAGAGCTGAAACAGGACTGTAAGTAAAGAGTAAAATCGTCAAGCAAGCGCTCCCCAGGAGCATCAGGCGCGCGAAGTAGCGAATAGTGGTCTGCCGTTTTACGGCAGCTGCACTTTCTTGAGCCTCATACCGCTGTCTCCAGATGGCTCGAATATTCTGGAAGGCCGCAATGA
The DNA here is from genome assembly GCA_955652655.1 of uncultured Ktedonobacteraceae bacterium. Classification (GTDB taxonomy): domain Bacteria; phylum Chloroflexota; class Ktedonobacteria; order Ktedonobacterales; family Ktedonobacteraceae; genus UBA11361. The sequence continues at coordinate 680 of CATPCK010000875.1, forward strand.
TCAAAAGCAAAAGGTACCCGGCAGTCCAGCTACCCTGGAAAAGCGTGCAATCCAAACTAGCATGACTGAACAAGCCAAAGAGCGGTAAATGGCGGTCAGGGCAGATAGGATTGGCGCCTGTTGCGCTGGGGATACTTACCAGCAGAGTCCCTACAGCTTTCTGCACAAAAGGGATGTAATTGACAGCATTTCCTGTTACATCAGAATGATAGACACGTAAAAAATAGGATAATGAATTTTGATAAGATGATGCAGTGAAATTATACATAATCAAAGGGAGCACGCCAAGAAGAAAACACACGATAACGCATACCGGCGCCCAGCTGCGCCATTCACGCCAGCAGAAAGTAACCAGCAGGAGACCCGAGGTCAAGACAAATGGTATTACAAGCAGATCCGTCCAGATGCTGAATCCCACCAGGAACCCCCAGACCCCATATACTACGAGGCGTCTCCAACGCTTGCGCTTGGAAACGTCGCGACTGTACGAAAGGGCCAGCCAGGTGGCAATAAGCAATTCAAGCGCACCAAAAAGTAATGTTTCAGGATAACCGCCAATTGCTCTCAACTGTACCGACAGAATCTCTTCTGAACCGAGACTGAGCAGGCAGAGTGTAACAAGGGCTATGTTTCTGTTGAATAACAAGGCTGTGAGCAGATAGATACTGACGAGAAAAAGAGCGATTATGATAATCAGGCCAAGTCGAAGCACGAACAATGAGGGACCAAAGAGATGGAAGAGTATGGCAGCAAGGTAGGCCTCGAATGACCCCATATAGCCCTGGCCGTAGAAGAAAATAGGGTATTCACCGCGATAGGCAATATGGCGAGCCATCAAACCTAACGTGCCTTCATCGCTATTTGTTGCGGGCCAACCCTGAACTATAAGGATGATGCGCAGTACTATCGCGAAGAGTATGATAAAAAAAGCGCATAAACCATGTCTATTAATTTTGAGATGTTTTAACAACATGCCAATCTACTGTTAATACAGAAAGGGACAGTTTTTGTCAGTGCTAAGATAGCATACTAGCATACTTTCTGTATATAGACAAGCAAATTGTGCGGAAGAGGTTACCAGGGGCGAATAATAAGATGTCCCTGGGCAACCGCGTGTACAATATCCGCGCGGCTCACGATGCCAACGAGCTTACCATCTTGCACGACTGGAACTCGTTTGATCTTGCGTTCTGTGAGGAGCAAGGCAATCTCGCTGACAGGAGTCTCTTCATTGACCGAGGTAACCTCATGGGTCATAATGTCGGAGACGCGCAGCCCTTCCCTGTCGACCTTACTGATAATATCGGCTTCTGTGACAATGCCTATAATATCGTTGCCTTCATCGACAACGGGCAGGCCGCTGATGCGATGCTGGTCAAGCAGCTGAGCAGTTTCTTGGGCGCTGGCCTCTGGCCTGATAGTGTAAACTTTGCGGGTCATGATATCTCGTGCGATCATCCTGGCACATTCCTTTGCGTGCTGAGAAAGTATAGCAGAGAAACTTCGTCATTATTGTTATGTATCATACCATATCCACCGCATTTTAGATATTCAATCTGGCCTTGCCTGCTGCTGATACTACGCTAGGCCGGTGACATAGCGAAACGGTTGGTATTTGCCCTGGTGGAAGAGGAAGCATATGCGTCGTCCATATCGCTCGCATGTAGCGTGCGTCGTAGATTTGAGAGCGCTGCCTGTATACGCTTTTTGAGGGTATTTTCCGAGGTCCTTAATGTCTGGGTCATCTCAGGAAGCGTCATGCCATTGTAATAGTGTAGGACGATTACCGTTCTCTGTTTGATAGGCAGGTTCTTGATAGCCTGGGCGAGGTCCCAGTCTCGTTCCATCCGTCCCTTATGGTCATCGGCCACCCGGGCAAGAATATCTGTTTCCTGGTCGGCCAGAGACTGACGTATAAATGCTGTGGAGCGCGCCACGCGGCGCTTGAAACTGATACATTGATTGACGACGATGCGCATGAGCCAGGAGCGTAGGGCCCCGGCATCGCGCAATTCAGGAAGATGGTGCCAAACCTGGATCAGAGCATCTTGCACCAC
>CATPCK010000876.1 GCA_955652655.1 uncultured Ktedonobacteraceae bacterium
GCAACGTGGCGCTGCGAACGCTCCTGGCCCGGCTAGACTGGACCAGGACGGGGCGGTTGGCAATCGTCCCCGATGTGTCGAGCCATGAAGTCAAAGCTGCGCGGCGGCAACGCTACGCAGAGTTGCGATGGAGCTTAGACACAAGCCCCCCGCTTTAGCGCTGGGGTAATTGACATGAGATAAGAGAACCTATGACGCATCAATGGGGATAGACATTGGCGGGGAAGCTCAGCTTATCCCCAGTCAGGTTAAAGGAGGCCGTGCCAAGGTAGTTGATCGTGCCATCGGTCCCAGTAACGGTTAGCGTGTATGGATCCAGAGCAAGACTAGCAAAAGAGAAGTTACCAGAGCCATCAGCAGTAACGATGATTGTCTGATTCGTTGAATTATTCAACAGGTTCAGGCTAGACCCTGGCAGTGGTTTGCTGGATGTACAACTGCTATCCGAACAGGCAATGACAGTTCCACTGAAAGTATGGCCTGTGACCGTCAATGTGATATTGACGGTTTGTGGGCTGTTCTGAACGATAGCCCCACCATTGCCAGAGGCTGAGACAGTAATCGTGCTAGAATAAATCCCTGGTGACAAGTTTTGAGGATTGACCCCAACCGGTACGGTAGCGCTGCCTGTCCCTGAAGCCGGCGGACCCAGAACAAGCCAGCTACTACTACCTGAATTACCTTTCGCTTGCCAGGTTACTGGAAGAGCACAGGTGCCAGTCTCACTCAGTGAGAAGCTCTGTGTGGATGGCGATGACTGCCCCTGGACACCAGAAAGTGCCAGGTTCGGCGGCCCTACCTGCAACTGGCATGGCGGCAGGACGTTCAGCGTCACAGTGAAGACTCGCGGGCTACCCTGAGCGGAGGCATTAGAGCCATCCGTCGCGCTTAACGAGACCTGGGTACTATACTTGCCAGCGGTTAAACCAGCAGTGTTGACGGAGACCGCTATAGGCACAGATTGACCGCTTGCCACCAGGGAGCCGGAAGTAGGAGCCAACATCAACCAGCTAGCCGGTTTCGTGACAGTTGCGTGCCAGCTAAGTGGCCAGGCACAATTACCGGTACCTGTGATTGAAACTGACTGCGGGCCCGGGTTAGAGCTGCCCTGGGTAGCACTAAAAGCCACGGAACTTAACGAAGGTTGCTGCAGTGTACAGGGTGGAAGTACCAGTAGATTGACGGTAATCGTTTGAGGGCTGCCAGAAGCAGGAGCGCCATTACTATCTGTACCGATAAAGACAACCTGCCCAACGTAGGTATTGGGTGTGAGATTAGCAGTATAGATACTGATGGTTACCTGGCCAGTCTGACCGGGAGCGATACTTCCACCTGTAGGGCTGGCAGCGAGCCAGGAAGTCATGATATTGACAGTGGTATGCCAGTTGAGCTGGCTTCTACCAGTATTGGTAATCGTCACGACCTGGCCCGGAGGATTCGGCATGCCCTGCGTCGTACTGAAGTTAAGGCTGAGCGGCGTGGCTCCCATAATTGGCGCGGTAGGCGATGGAGGCGCCTGGACGATTAATTGCACCATCACAGTTTGCGTGCTCTGTGCGACCGTAATGGTAATGTAGCTATTGTAGATTCCCGGTCTTAGAATGGAGGCATTCACGCCGACCGCGGTTACGGCGTTTGTGGAACCTTTTATTTGCCCACTCGGCGGTGTGAGTGACAGCCAGTTAGCGGCGGAGAAAGCCTTCCAATTGATTGTTCCAGAGCAACTTGAAGTGGCACTCAAACTCAGCGATTGATAGCTCGGATTGCTCTGGCCCGAAACAGCTGTGAAGGACATACTACCAGCGCTCAGAGACAAGCCGCAGCGCGGCAATATGGTGAGAGAGACATTGACGGTCTGCGGGCTATTATAGACTCCATGACCAGCCGAGATCGAAAGCACATCGGTATAGACACCAGGCAACAGGGCACGGCTATGGACAATCAAATGGAGCAGGCTGCTCGAGCGAGGGACCACGACCCCCGATGATACATCGGCACTTAACCAGCTGTTTTTCGCATCAAACATGAGGGGCAGCAGGCTCTGGCTCGCCATAGGGAGCGCGTTATTCGCGGTTATCGACCAATCCAAACGCTGTGTGCCTGGATTGCTGATCGTCAACACCTGCGCAGGAGGATCAGCCTCGCCATCAAGCGCGGTAAATGAGAGCACAGGCGGGATCACTTCCAGCACTGGCCCTGGATTAGCAGGCAATGGACGCACCGTCATGATGACGTGTACCCACTGAGCCTCACCGATGTTGGAAGAAAAGGTGATCGTCCCCTTGTAATCTCCTGGTTTGAGGTTGGCGCGTTCAACGGCAACAGCAATGGTCTGACTCGCACTGAATATTCCTTGAGGGGGAGAGAGCAGAAGCCAGGGTTGATCACTATTTGCTGTCCATGAGATCGAGCCGCCACCTGAATTATGCAGGATCAGCGATTGGATAGTGTTCGCTCCCTGGTAGTCAGCGCCGAAATCAAGCGAAGTTGTTTCAATGAGCAGATGCGATGGGCGCGTAGGCCCGGAACCGATGATCTGTAGTGTAGCGCTGGCTGTATAGCGTGTTGAGACATCTTCAGCCTCGATCGTATGGTAGCCAGGAGTCCAGGTGGCATCAACGAGCATATCAACATCTGCGGAACCGTTCGAATCAATTTTGATGAGAGAAGAGCCGTCGGTCAGTTGCACCGCTTCCTGAATGTCATGGGTTAAATAGACATGCGTGAATGAAGAGAAATGATGAATATGCAGCATGACTGTCTGACCTATCTTGGCCACATTTGAGGAAAGGGTCAGCGCGGGTGGGCCATTGGCCACATTGACTGAATGGCGAGGGTGCAAAAATGCGACAGAAATCAGGGCGCCATCCATCACAAAAGCGATGACCGCCAGTACAACCAGGACGATAAAGGTCATATGCATACGAGGGTGTTTAGCTCGTTGAACACGCTGAGGTGATAGAGGGAGCGTAACCAATCCCTCCGCGACAGCGCGGCGCCAATCATCTTCCTCAATGCGGGCAATCTCGGCACTGTTTGGGAAGCGCCGCGCCATCAAAGGGTCTGTTCGATTCGACCAGGTATCATCTTCGCTCTCATCGGAATCGCCATCTGGTTGCAGCCAGGGCCAAAGATCGGGAATATGTTTCCCCAGGTTCTTTTCCTGTTCAGGGGGCGATTTTTTCGAAATCTGCGGCAAAGGGGTGCTATTGCGCTGAATATCGGCGGAAATATCGCGAATTGGCGATAATCGCGATGCTCGCGGCATACGGCGATTGCCCTGTTCAACCTCGGCAATACGCCTGGCTGCCTCACTGAGGCTCTTTACAGTGTGCTCCACAACATTCTCGTTGCCGTTCTTTCCTGGCAAGACTGGAGCTTCGGGTGGAGGAACTTCAGATGGAGGAGCTTCGGGTGGAGGAGTGTCCAGGCGTTTGGGCTGCGATATGGAAACGGCTGGACGAGGGCTGGTAATACATTCCAGTGGATCACTACTGACCTCAGCATGTTCAGGAGACATAGCGATTACAGAAGGAAGCTTTAGCGTCTCCTCCTCCTCATTGATATCCGCTGACTGCCCTGGCTGGCTTTGTAAGGGCGACCGGCAACTTTCACAAAATACAGAGGCCGCCTCACAAGGCTTGCTGCAACGCAAACACTGACTCATGTCCTGCTCTTCATTGCGCTTGAAACCCTCTACCCACCTATACCCGGTATGCTTGCGCATTGCTCCCGAAGATATATGTATTCTTATTGTCGCATACGTGCCCTGAACATAGCCAGGATATCACCCAAAATAACTATCCGGCGGTTTTCTGCAATACCCCCATCCGCGCGTGGGAGGTCAGGGCAGGGGCAAGCCCTGCCCGTACATATCATGGGTTTCGCTCTCGGTGGTCTGCTATACAGTCTGAATGACGTTGGGGCGTATGGGCTGTTCTTTGCAATACCCCCCATTGCAACAGGGCTCTTCCCCAGCATGTCTATGCTATAGAACGTTGAGGTATAGGTATTTGTCACATCAAGCGGGCAGTAAAGTTCTCCCGCTGCCTTGCGTGCTCCCCTCACCTGGGCGACGCTGCCTTCATCATCCCCCGGATGCGGCTGCGTCCCCGCTTTCAGAGATGGGTATTTGGGGGGAAGCATCGGACCCGTAGGGGCGGGGTCGTTCCTACATATTTGAGCACCCAAAGGGCAATATACAGGAACGGCCATGTCTCCTCTAGGGGATAATACTAGTTAAACAAAATGTTGACTTTTAGGGATATCTATGGTACTTTATCCCTGTGAGATTAAGTGTTTATGCGAAAAAGACGGGTGTTACCTACAAGACCGCTTTCCGCTGGTGGAAAGCTGGGAAGCTTGACGCCTATCAAATGGATACGGGAACGATTATTGTACGAGAACCCGCCATATCAGCAGAACAGTTGCAGGTCGCACTTTATGCTCGTGTCTCATCGGCTGAGCAGAAAGAAGACTTAGAACGCCAGATGCAGCGTCTCAAGGACTATGCTGCATCCAAAGGCTATCAGGTGACAAAAATGGTGAGTGAACTGGCATCGGGCTTGAATGATCGCCGTCCGAAATTGATGAAGTTACTGACTGATGCCAGTGTTGGTATTGTGGTGATTGAGCATCGTGATCGCTTAACACGCTTTGGGTTCAACTACATTGAACAGTTGATGCAGATGCAAGGTCGCCGCCTGGAGGTTCTCTTTCCCAGCGATACCGATACTGATCTGGTGGATGATTTCATCGCGGTGATTACCAGCATGGCAAGTCGTATCTCTGGGCGGCGCACGTCGAAACGGCGTGCGGAAAAAATTCAGCAGTGTGTGGAACAGGTGATGAAAGCAGAGGATGCTTCGTGAAGATCACGCGTGGCTACAAGGTTGAGTTCGACCTGACTAATGAGCAGATCACGGCTTGCCTCAAACACGCTGGATGCGCGAGGAAAGCCTACAATTGGGGGCTGGCTCGCAAACAGGAGGCCCGCGCTGCTGGAAATCGCATGCCATCGGCTCGTGATCTGCATAAAGAACTCAATGGACTCAAAGCCACCGAGTTTCCCTATATGTACGAAGTCAGCAAATGCGCACCGCAAGAAGCCCTGATTGACCTGGATGAGGCTTTCAAGCACTTCTTCTGCAAAGCCGCCTTGAAGAAACAGGGACAGTTTCGTGGCAAGTGTGGCTATCCCAAGTTCAAGAGTCGTAAAAAAGGCATTGGGAGCTTTCGCTTGACGGGCACTATCCATGTCCTTGAAAAGAGCATCCAGCTTCCGCGCCTGGGTACACTCCGTCTCAAAGAGTATGGCTATCTCCCCGTGGGCGCAAAAGTGGCGCAGGCTAGCGTGAGCGAGTGCGCAGGGAGGTGGTACGTTTCGATCCAAGTAGCGCAAGAGGTAGCTGAGCCGCTGCCCGCCACCGGCCCCGTGATTGGCGTCGATCTCGGCATCAAAACACTGGCAGTCGTCTCCGATGGCCGCGAGATCCTCAATGCCAAAGCCTTGCGCACGCGTTTGAAGAAGCTGCAACGCCTTTCCCGTTGGCAGGCGCGCAAGCAGCAAGGCTCAGCCAACCGCAAAAAAGCCCAACAGAAATTGGCTCGCATGCATGCCAAGATGGCTCATATCCGCGAAGATGCCTTGCACAAAGCAACCGCTTCCCTGGTGGCAAAAACCAAGCCAGCAGAGAAGCGGCCCGCCGTAATCGGCATCGAGGATCTGGGCGTATCGGGCATGCTCAAGAACCGCAAGCTGGCCCGCGCCATTGCGGATGTGGGCCTGTCTGAGTTTCGGAGGCTCCTGACCTACAAAGCCGAGCAAGCTGGCGTGCAGGTCCATGTCGTCTCCCGGTGGGAACCATCGAGCAAAACGTGTTCCGGCTGTGGTTGGTATCATGCGGATTTGCAGCTTGCTGATCGGGTCTTTGTGTGTCAGGAGTGCGGATTGGTGATCGACAGAGATCTGAATGCCGCGCGAAATCTGCAACTTTTGGCGTATCTTGAATTGATGAGTACCGCGAGTTACGCGGGATTTGACGGCTCTGGACAGGGAGGCTCTGGCTTCTCAGCAATGAGAAGTGAAACGGCCCTGGTTGAAAGAGCAACCGAACCGGGCGATTATGGCTTTGTCCATAAAAGCCCAAGTTTCGGATAACGGTTGATGAAATCTAGCGCAAGACGGCGCCAAACTTTTCATGTAAAGCACGAATGATGCCATCCTGGAGGGTGTTGACCTCGGCATCGGTCAGCGTGCGCTCCTGTGATTGATAGGCCAGCGAATAGGTCAGGTTTTTCTTGCCCACGGGGATAGGCTCTCCGGTGTAGACATCGAATAGCGCCGCCGAACGCAAAAGCTCACCTCCGCTTCGCACGATAGCATCATGAATATCCTGGGCAGGTACCTGCTCATCTACTACCAAAGCCAGGTCGCGCGTAAGTTCTTGTTGACGTGAGATGGGGGCATACGTCAGGCTACCCGGTACAGCCTCGTAGAGTTGTTCCAGGTCAAGCTCACACATGTAGGTGCGCTGCGGTATGTCGTAGCGCTGCTGCACCAATGGATGCACCTCGCCCAGCACCCCTACAGGGCTGAATGTCTCCTCGCCGGCAATTGTCATGCGCGGCAGTTCCAGCAAGGCGCAACGCCCTGGATGGAACGTTGGGTGCTGCGTGGACGTGAAACGATAGCGGCTGATATGTAATGCAGCCAGCAAGGTCTCAACGACACCCTTCAGGTCATAGAAATCCGCGGGACGCGACAGTTCGGCAAACCAGGAAATTTCTGCCGGACCACTGATGGCAATACCCACGCTGCGACGCTCATCCGGTAAACTATTGGCCTCGTCTGACGGCAGATAACGCCGTCCGATCTCGAAGAAACGCAGGCCGGCTTTGCTACGCTTGCTATTCTCCTGGACCGTCTCTAACAGACCACTCATGAGTGTCAAACGCATTGTGTCGTGATCACTGCTCAACGGATTCACAAGCGTTACCGCCGGTAATGTACACGCATCGAAGGGTACAATGGCGCTCGACGCCCCATTTTTGGCAGCTACCGCCGTGTTCGTACCGTTTGAGGGAGCAGACCGCGCACCTTGCAGCAGTACGCGCGCTGACTGGGCATCGGCGTGAGCGAGCAGATTGACCATACGATCGCGGCTGATCATAGCATACGTCACGATCTCGTTCAGACCCGCCCCGATCAAGATGTTGCGTACAGCATATTCCCGCTCGAACCAGGAGTCCACCTGCGGCTCAGGTAGCGGCCCAACAGGAATTGTGCTGGGGATCGAGTTGTAACCGATCATGCGCAGCACTTCTTCTACCAGGTCGGCGCTCTCTACAATATCTGGGCGAAAGGTTGGCACGGTTACCTGCATGCTGTTGCTATGCTCATCCGGGACGACGATGAAACCCAACCCCGACAGGGCATCCATGACTTCATGCTGCGTCACCTTGACCGCTGTTAACCACTCTACATCATCTGTAGAGAATGCGATGGTGCGCGGTTGTGGGGGCGACGGATAACAATCGACGATGCCGGGGTGAACGGTTCCGCCAGCCAGTTCGGCCATCAACTGCATCGCTCGATTAGCGCCGACAACGGTCAGTTCGGGGTCCAGGCGCTTCTCGAAGCGGCTGGATGCATCGGTACGCAGTCCCAGTTCGACAGAGGTACGCCGCACATTCGCGGCCTGGAAATTTGCCGCTTCCAGCAGCACTGTGGTCGTGTTGTCATTGACCTCGCTGATTGCCCCACCCATGACGCCGGCAATGGCGGTTGGACCTTCTGGATCAGCGATAAGCAGCATATCGGGTGTTAATTTGCGTTTTACGCCATCGAGTGTGGTCATCTCCTCACCCGGCCGGGCACGGCGCACAATAATATGATGATGACGCACCAGGTCGTAGTCGAAACCGTGCAGTGGCTGGCCAAACTCCAGCATGACGTAGTTGGTGATATCGACGACGTTATTGATAGGTCGCATGCCTGCCGCCAGCAGTCGCCGCCCCATCCATTCAGGCGAAGGACCGATCTTGATGCC
>CATPCK010000877.1 GCA_955652655.1 uncultured Ktedonobacteraceae bacterium
CCACGGCAAAGCCCAGCAAGGGAGCCAGGCCAAGCAGTCCGTTCACCGGCTCCAGCAGCGCGAAGAACAACCCCGCATGCAGGACAGAGACCGCCATGAAGACCAGGTTCACGAACCAGAAGAACGCCGCCTTGGTTGACAGCTTCTTCCAGGCCGCACGCCAGCACTGGTTGATCCACGTTCCGACCGCGCGATGATACCTCACCACGAGCCCCATCAGGGTCAGGCTTCCCGTCACGACTGGGATCATGAGGAGGACAAACGGTTGAGTGAGGATCGGCATCGGTCACCTCCTCTCCTCTAGGGGAGGTGCCAACGCCACCTGATAGAAGCGTTGGCACGCATGACTCCCGGTGAGCCGATCACGGCCAACCATCATCCCGCTTCTGGCGAGCGCTGGACGTGAGCGAGTGGTGATGCTGTCCTCAGGACGATTGATCGCTGTTGTGCGGTTTCCATACACTGCTGCCTGCATCGGAGGCTTCTCCCTCTTCCTGGTCCAAGCGTGCCAGGATGTGGTCATACTCAAGACACGCGTGTTTATACCCGTGAGTGGCTCCCGCTTTCACCTTCCAGACCTTTTCGATGATGGCCACTTTTCCCCAGCCCAGTGCCTGCAAGTGCCGTACTTCCTGAAGTCTGGCTTGCAGCGCGGTTTCATCCGTTTTCACCGTCGTTTCACTGCTGTTTCGCGAGGGTTTCAGCAGCGTCAGACCTGGGGATGGTTCATCTTCTGAAACCCTCGTGAAATCGTGTGAGGCACGTGTTTTCTCAGCGACCAGGCGCTTGACATCATAGGTCGGAGCCAGCACGAGCTGAGAAAAGGAGGGGTATTCAATCACAAATTGCCCTGGCTGCCCGTGCTGAAAGTTCTGCTTAATGAGCTCCGTATTTTGAAAGCCGGCTGCCCTGGCCGCGCTCTGGTCAATGGCGGCCGCCGCCCGGAAGCGGAACATTTTTTGCGAGACGCGCAGCTCTTCTGAACTGTAATCCGTCTGCATCACGGCGATCAGGAACATGCCATACTTGCGCCCACGCACGGAGAGCACCGTCACATCAGCCAGCATGCTTTTGAGCTGCTTGGGATCCACGACTTCATACTGCAAGGAGAGCATTTCCTCCACGTAGATCACCAGCACCGGCTGTCGCGTCAGTTCTGGCTCTGAGAGCCCGGCACGATAGTCCAGCACCTTCTTGAGATAGCCCAGGTGTTCGACCACCTCCTCCGCATCGGTCGCCACCAGTTGCACCAGGCGGCTGCCCACGCGACAGTGGGCAATGTGGGGCAGGTCCTCAAACAAGCGCGACGTTTTGTGCTCCAGGTCCAGACACGCCAGCTGGAAGACCTCAGGACGATTGAGGTGGGTCGCCTGGTCGAGTAACGACCCGGCCAGGCACGACTTGCCAAAGCCGGTCGAGCCGAGGATCTTGAAGTGGGGCACATCACAGATCGACACCTTGACCATCTGCCCAGTGGAGGCTTGCACGCCAGGGGAGACGATCAGCGCCTGCTCAGGAAGGTGACCCAGCAGCCAATCCTGCGAGGGTTGCGTGATGCCAGCCCCGAGGACGCCGTGCACCGGCTTGTCCTCACTCACCCTGCTCGAGGTGTCCTTGTAGGTAGAGACGGTGTGCGGGGCCCAATGCGCGGGCACCGGCTGGATATAGTGGCCGCTGCGCACTTCCATCACCTGACCGCTGCGCTCGTCATAGATGAAATCCCGGTTGCCCTCGGTGTTGGCTGGCAGCCGTGTGCGCAGGAGGTGAAGCCGGGTGGCGTGTTCCTCGTCGGCTCGTCGCTGCGCGGCTCGCAGGGACTCGAGGTGGGCCTCCTGCATGTGCAAGTGGATGCGCCTTTCCTTGGTGACAAGGCGCGCTTGCTCGATCTGGTTGAACCACAGCGAGGCCATTTTGACCCCGTTGCCCATGATTGCCGCAGGAGTGGCAATCGAGACGAGGACGATCAGGATCTGGACCAGGATGGGAGCCGCCTTGAGGAAGGTTCCCCACCCTGCAATGAGGCCAACCACCACGAGCAAGAGCAAGATCACCCCCAGGATGAGGTGCAGAAAGCCAGCCGCCTGGGATGGTGACTGATTGGGTTCGATGTCCTGGTGATCGTCCATGGTTCCTTCCCCTCATGTTCTGCGTCCCGCGGAAAGCGAACGCGTTGCAAAAAACAAACAGCTTGACGAGGACCGACGCTCCAATCCAGCGGATCAAGCGTATCACGAGTGCGTCCGAACGAATGAACTATTGTCCGACACGTGGACCGATTTCGTCAAGAGCGACCGGCGAGCGGGTGAGGGCGACGAGGGTCAGCACCGAGGCAAGAACGGTGAGCTGCATGCTCCTTTCGTCGGGAGAGTGCAATGCTCGGATGGTACCTTCAGCTGGTGATTCTTTCTTTGAGCTTGCTGGTCTTCTGACGTTCTGGCAGGGAATGCTTTCAGGCCTCGAACAGGGAGGTCTCCCGGCGCACCAGCTCCAGAGAGCGGGGAAGAGGAGCGCTGCTCACGTGTTGACTTCCAACGATCCGGGCGTCTGCGTCACCTGCGTCTGACGCTCGCGCGCTCGTGTGAGTTGGTAAGGTTTGACGTCATCCCCATCGTTGCCAGCCAGCACGAGCCGCAGGTCAGGCCGAGCGGGATGGGTCCAGATCGAGTGGCTCCCCTTGCCCGGTCGGCAACGAAACCCACGTCGCCGCAAGAGCGATTTCAAGGTTCTCACTTTCATGGGCGTTCCATTTCTCTCCATGCTGTGCGCCAGCCTACGAGG
>CATPCK010000878.1 GCA_955652655.1 uncultured Ktedonobacteraceae bacterium
CCTTTGGGGTCGCCGGCCTGATCTTCTGGCGCAGGTCTGATGATTGGATGGCCATGTTTGTCTCGCTTTTCCTCGTGGTCATTGGGGTCAACTTTAGCATTCAAGCCCAGGCAATCCTGGCAACGAACGTGCAATCGGCCTGGTACTGGTCACACACGGTGTTGATCGGCCTTGGGTGGGTCTCGTTCAGCCTGCTCTTGTATCTCTTTCCCGATGGACGGTTCGTTCCCCGCTGGACGCGCTTGCTGGCAGTTTTCGTGGTCGCGAGCAACCTTTTTTTAGACGCCTCCCCTGTTCCAATTTCTACGTTCCCTCCCTGGATGCTCGGTGCCCTCTACCTGATCAATGGCGGTTCCGGCGTGGTCGCACAGATCTACCGCTACGCTCGCGTTTCCGGCCCGGTTCAGCGCCAGCAAACCAAGTGGGTGGTATTCGGCTTAGCAGCGACAGCGCTGGTGATTTTTGGTAGAGAGGTGCCGCTGCTGTTTTTCCCCTCACTCAGCGCCTCGAGCTCACCCTATTTCCTGATCTCAACGTATGTCTACCCGCCTGGCTTACTGCTCATTCCACTGACTCTTGGCATTGCGATCCTGCGCTACCGGTTGTGGGATATTGATACGCTTATCAACAAGGCGCTGGTCTATGGTGGGCTTTCGCTGCTGCTGGCGGCGGTGTATCTGGGCCTGATTGTTGGATTGGAGAGCCTGCTTGGACTCGTCAGCGGGCAAGCTTCGCAGCCGGTCGTCATCGTCGTCTCGACCCTGGTCATTGCAGCGCTCTTCCAACCGTTGCGCCACCGCGTGCAAGCCATCATTGACCGGCGCTTCTACCGCCACAAATACGATGCCGCCCGCACGCTGGCAGCTTTCAGTACCACCCTGCAAAATGAAGTAGAATTGAGCCAACTGAGTGAACAGTTAGTCGCGGTCGTTCAGGAGACTATGCAGCCAGCTTCTGTCTCCCTATGGTTACGCGCGCCCAGCCAGAAGAGAAGACCCGACACCAATCAGTTGCCCCAATTGAACGGAGTACCGGGAAAAGAAGAGACGTGAGGAGACACAGCGTGACAGAGGTAAAAACGACTCAATGAGGTGATCATTGTCAGTTCAAGAGCAGACACAAAAGGAGGAACGTATCATGGCGAGCTTGCCCCCAAATGACGCGCAGGCGAATTACATTTTGAGCCTGGCGCATATCTCACAACACGATGTCGAACGCGCCGGTGTGAAGGCCGCACATCTCGGTGAGATGGCGCGGAGCGGATTTCCCGTGCCGAACGGCTTTGTCCTGACCACCGACGCGTTTGACCGATACCTGGACGCCAACGCCCCTGGCCCGGATATCTTCCCGGAAGACATGATCGCTGCAACGCTGCCGGCCGATGTGGCCGAGGCTCTGCTTGCAGCAGCCAATGCGCTCGGCGATCTTCCCCTGGCCGTCCGCTCCTCCGGGAGCGCCGAAGACCTGCCAGGAGCTTCATTCGCCGGGCAGTACGAGACGGTCCTCGACGTGCGCGGGGCAGAGGCCCTGGTGGCTGCCGTGCAACGAGTCTTCGCCTCCGCCTTCGGTCATCGTGTTACCGTCTACCATGCCGCGCTAAGACAGCACGCGAGAGGCCGTATGGCCGTCCTCGTCCAGCGCCAGGTCGAAGCAATGGCGGCTGGAGTAGCCTTCACCGCCAATCCGGTGACTGGTAACCGTGCCGAGGAAGTCATCAGTGCTGTCCAGGGTTCTGGCGAGCGGCTGGTTTCCGGCCAGGCGACGCCGGATGAATGGATTGTCCGTGACCAGGAGGCCGTATGCCGGGTTGCGCGGGAAGGGGCCATCGATGCGAACCAGGCACTCGCTGTGGCGGCGCTCGCTCGACGCGTCGAAGCACACTTCGGCGGGGTACCCCAGGACATCGAGTGGGCGCTGGTCGGGGGTGAACTGGTGCTTCTCCAGGCCCGCCCGATCACCGCTCTGCCCGAGCCTGTCGTATGGAAAGCGAGGCTTTCGGGTGCCTGGGCACGCCACATCCGGCTCGGCGAGTGGCTGGGCGATCCGGTGACGCCGCTGTTCGAAAGCTGGCTGCTGACTCGCCTCGATGATCGACTGTCCGCCAACCAGCGGCAGCTCGCCGGTGTCCCGGCCCCGCAGCCGATGTACATCGTCGTCATTGGCTGGTACTTCTGTTCACTCGGCTTTCTGCCGTCGAGTCCCGCCAACATGCTCTGGAGGCTGCTGCGTTACGCGCTGCCGAAGGCGCTGGTCCATCCGCGCCGGGTAGCCATGACGATGCCTTCCACCGCACAGTTCGGTGTCGAGCTGTTCGTGCGTGAGTGGCGCACGGAACTGCTGCCCCGCTATCAGGCGCTCGTCCAGCAGCACGCCTCGCGCGTGGATCAGCTGGAGGCACCCGACCTCGTTCACCTCGTTGAGGAACTGGCGCGCGTTGCTGGCGATTACTTTACCTCGATCACAGCCGTGGCCGGATTCGCCTGGAAGGCAGAAATACCGCTAGCCGCTTTCTATCACAAGTACCTCTCTCCGCGCATCGGCGGTAGCCATCAGCGGCTCCTCTGCGGGCTCTCAG
Source organism: uncultured Ktedonobacteraceae bacterium (assembly GCA_955652655.1). Classification (GTDB taxonomy): domain Bacteria; phylum Chloroflexota; class Ktedonobacteria; order Ktedonobacterales; family Ktedonobacteraceae; genus UBA11361. The sequence continues at coordinate 2,576 of CATPCK010000878.1, forward strand.
ATGTCTCGCTCGTCTCCACCAGCCACGCCGTCGCATGCCTCGATTGGTTCCACCCGACCCTGGGCGAGCAGAGCTCATCGCACGTCACCGGCCCTGATCCCGCAGCCGAGGCGAGACTCGGTCTGGCTTCGACAGAACGCTTGCAGGTCGAGGCCCAGGCCCGCTCAGCGCTGGCACATGAGCCAAAACTGCTGGCACGCTTCGAGAAGCTACTGGACACTGCACAGCGCTTCGGCCGGGTGCGAGAGGAGCAGGTCGCCTTCTTCTCGCTTGGCTGGCCGGTAATGCGGCGTGCGCTGCTGCGCCTGAGTGAGATACTCGTAGAACGAGGTGCCCTGCTCACCGCGGAAGACGTGTTCTTCCTGACGCGCGCCGAACTCCTGGCGGCCCTGACGATCAGCGAACCCGCCGGGAGCCTGGCACGAGTAGTGATGGAGCGACGGAAGCTCTGGCAGCGCCAGCGCCGCCTGACGCCTCCGCTCGTTCTTGGCGAAATGACGCCGATGATGAAGCGCATATTCGAAGGGACTGAGAACATGCTCAGGTCAGAGGCGGGGCTGCCCGTCCGAATTGGACTGACGGGACTACCCGCCAGTCCTGGCCGGGCAAGTGGACCGGCTCGTGTGATCTGTACACCTGAAGAGTTCGGCCGCCTGCAGCCAGGAGACGTACTCATCGCACCGGTGACGACACCAGCCTGGACGCCGCTCTTCGTTCACGCGGCGGCCGTGGTGACCGATACCGGCAGCC
>CATPCK010000879.1 GCA_955652655.1 uncultured Ktedonobacteraceae bacterium
CAGGCCGCGCAATCCTGGTGTTGTCTTACGCGTATCGAGAACGCGTGTAGGGGTACCCTCGACGGCCTTTACACAACGAGCCGTAACGGTGGCGATACCCGAGAGATGTCCCAGGAAATTGAGCGCAACACGTTCCGCGCTTAACAGGGAACGGGCCGGGCCTTCAAGATGAGCCAGGACCTGGTCAGGATGGACAGTATCTCCATCTTGCACCAGCAGGTTGATAGCAATGCGCTCATCGAGCAGCTGAAATGTAGCGGCTGCAACAGAGAGTCCGGCGACGACGCCGTTCTGACGCGCGATGGTGCTGGCATGGGCAAGATGTTCCTCTGGAACAGTGCTCAGGGTCGTGATATCGTATTCCGCCCCGTCCTCTTCCAGGGCACGCTTAATAAGGTCCAGTGGAGGCTTACGCATGAGCGATGAACTCCTCTCGTGGATTTCCTGCCGTGACTACAGCAGTTTCCTGTACATATGCGAAGTGGCGACCTGTAAGCGATGCATCGAGAGCTTTGTAATCGCGCCGCCAGTGACTTCCCCGGCTCTCGCGGCGCTGCATGGCAGCAATGATCACCAGTTCAGCCATTAGCAACATGTTCCGGGTCTCTGCCCACTGCGCGAGATGCGCTGCCCCGCTATGCTCTATGTCGAATGCGCCGGGCAGGGATTGCTTGAGCGTGTGTACTCGACGCCTGGCTTCAAGCAAACCCTCTTCATCGCGGCAGAGCGAAACATACTGCCACATGACGGCGCGTACTTCACGACGAATATCAGAGAGGGAGCTTGGGCTGGCATTGGCAGTGGATACATGCTCCAGTGCATTAGTAGGGACGGGAATAGTGATAGTATGGCAACCAGGCCATTTATCGGGGCGATCATGTGCCGTTTCAGGGTGACCAGGCCACATTTCAGGGCGACCACAAGGGATCGCCCCTACCATGGACGGGGGATCGTTGTCGATGGGGTGGTTTTGTAGGCTGTCGGCGAGGCGCAGACCGAAGACGAGGCCTTCGAGGAGGGAGTTGCTGGCGAGTCTGTTTGCGCCGTGTACGCCTGTACACGCAACTTCTCCAACGGCATAGAGGCCGGGGAGGGTCGAGCGACCGTAGGTGTCGACCAACACGCCACCCATACAGTAGTGGGCCGCTGGCGCGACAGGGAGGAGATCCCTGGCAAGGTCAAGACCATACTTCCGGCATATAGCGGAGATGGTCGGGAAGCGGGCATGCATCTTTTCAGCAGGGAGATGACGCAGGTCAAGGTACTGGCAGTCGGTCCCTTCTGAGAGCATCTCGCTGAGGATGGCGCGCGCCACAACATCACGAGGCTCAAGCTCAGCCCTGGATCCATAGCGCGTCATGAAACGCTCACCGGCATGGTTGCGCAAGAAGGCACCTTCACCGCGCACGGCCTCTGAGACCAGGTGAGAGCCGCCGTTGACCGCCAGGACGGTCGGGTGAAACTGCATAAATTCCAGGTCAGACAGGGCCGCGCCTGCACGCCATGCTAGAGCAAGGCCATCAGCGGTTGCGCCAGCGGGATTCGAGGTGTGCAACCAGAGGCCGCCTGCACCGCCATTGGCCAGGACTGTTGCCTTTGCTTCTATGGTAAATGGCTGTCCACTTTTGTCAATAGCCTCGAGGCCGATACAAACACCATCGTGTACAAGCAAGGTACTCACATAGGTCTCTTCATAGACTGCGATGCCCGGGTGTTTTTGGAGAGCGGCCATGAGCGCTCGCTCGATCTCCGCTCCCGTGGCATCGCCACCTGCATGAAGGACACGCCAGCGACTGTGCGCTGCCTCTCGCCCCAATAGTAAACCATCGGTCGTGATATGTGTAGCTTTTGTTGTGTTAGTCGCACTTATCGCGTAAGTACCACTGTCAGGTTGAGCACGATCAAACTGCACCCCCTGCTGTATCAACCACTTTACAGCGGCTGAGGCCTGTTCTACCAGGACACGAACGGCGGCTTCGTCACAAAGGCCCGCACCGGCGGCAATAGTATCCTGAAAATGGAGGTCGGGGCTATCGTCCGCTCCCAGCGCTGCTGTCAGACCTCCCTGGGCGTAGCGCGTGTTGCTCTCCCCGAGCTGACCTTTAGTGAAGAGAGCGACGCGCATATGCCCGGGTAAGCGCAATGCTACCGAGAGCCCGGCAATCCCCCCTCCGATGATGGCGACGTCATATGCCTGGCTGTTTGCCATGAATGTGTCCTTCCCGTATGACATAGTGTCAAATGTACACTATGATAAGTGTAAAAAAAACACTTAGTTACAAGTCAAAAAAAGAATATGTGTTACTTGTACACTAACCACGCTAACCAGTATACCCAATAATCTCTGGTAATACAAGGGTATACATTACACTATTGGCTGTTGAAAAGTCTTTGATTGCCGCCTTCGGCGGCAGGGTGATGGGGGGGAGCGAGGACACCTCGCGCTCCGCCAGGTGGCTGCCGCCCCCTGGACCCCTGCTTCTTCCCGATCTTGCAACACCCCTGCCTAGCCTGGTGAAAAATCCTCGTTAAAGGACTCGCCCGAGCGGTGAACGGTGGGTTTGCCTTTGCGATAGAGCGTCACCGCACCCTTTCCGTAGACCCGCCATCCTACTTTCCTGCCTTCCTGACCATCATCAAGCATGCCCGTTTGTTCATCGATACCCAGCAGTACCGCTTCAGGTAAGAGGTTGGTCAGGCGAGGTGCCCAGGCCTTGCCGAAGGTGTTATGGTGCGGCAGGACGCAGGTATTGGGTAACAAGTTCAGTCCTTCGACGACATGGCCTTTGCCAGGATCGAAGTAATACTGGCACATGACCATGGCACCGGCGCTACTGCCAGCGATGACGGCTCCGGACTCGTACGCCCTGAGCATGGCTTGCCAGCTTGCGCTATCTTTGATTGTTTCACCGAGATAGCCTGTAAAACCACCTAGCATATATATCAGCCGCGACTGGCTGATCTTTTCTGCCAGTCGCGCGTCATTGGCCGAAGCTTTATCGATCAGCGGAAGGGATTCGACACGCGAGGCTCCGAGGTGGTGAAACCACCTGACACCGTTGGTGCCCGCACGCTGGTAATTGTTGTCGGGGGCGGCTGCTGTCGGTATGATGGTGATAGGTGCGTCCAACCCACCGGCAAGCTCAATGGCTCGCCGGTCGGGTTCCGCCATCTGGCCACCAAATTCCGCGCCGCCTTCTAAGAGAAGATATCCAGTCATGGTAATCCACCTTCGTTTAATTGTTGTTTTGTGATGCTACATATTTTTCAGGAAATAGTTCGGAAATTGCTACATATTTTTTTGATATAGATGAGTATCCGGCAAACGTAAATTATACGTGGACTTTCAGTAGACAATTGGCTGAGATCCCTGTCGCCGTAACAACGCGCAATGGTGCAGATGTTTTAGTGCAGCAATGTTTCCATCTCCTATTCTTTTTATATGCCGGCTAAAAGGTCAAGGGTGTTCGGGTTCTACACTCAGCCGTTCGTAGTAAGAATAACACACGTTAGCCCTCATTGCTTTTCGGTCGCTGTTCAGCATATGAACAGCTTTTTTCATATCAAATACGGTTCTGCTTGCATTTACTACTATTAAACGTTAAGATAGAAAAACGTTTAGACGCCTTTATAATGATGAGATTATGGTTATTTATTATTATACATGAACTCATCATGATAAATGCATTTCGTAGCGTGGATACTGTAATGTAGGCCGTATATGTACAGAAATTGCGAGTAGTTTGAACCTGTTCGAAGCAAACGCACTGCCTTTTGTGAAAGGAGTATATGTTGAAGAAACTCGTCACCGTTTTCTGTCTGACCACGTTACTAACTTTCGTTTTTGTAGGGACTTCCACACACACCTTCGCTTACAGCCAGCATGGGGGGAAACAGTTCATCCATGTATGCGGAGCAGCACCCGTGGGGTATGCCCACTGCCATGCACTCCGCGTCTCGCCCAATGCCAGCAGCCCGGCAGGTTATAATCCTGCTGATCTCCAGTCTGCTTACAACCTCCCCTCTTCCACGGCGGGAAGCGGACAGACCGTCGCCATCGTCGATGCCTATGATGACCCCAATGCAGAGTCCGATCTGGGCGTCTATCGTTCACAGTTTGGACTACAAGCTTGCACGACAGCCAATGGCTGTTTTAAGAAGGTAGATCAGAATGGTGGCACAAACTACCCGCGAACTAACAGAGGATGGGCACAGGAGATATCGCTCGACCTGGATATGGCCAGCGCCATCTGCCCCAACTGCCACATTCTGCTGGTCGAGGCATCCTCCAACAGTCTTACCAACCTGGGTACTGCGGTTAACAGAGCCGCTGCATCGGGAGCAAACGAGATTAGCAATAGCTACGGTGGGGGAGAATCCAGCAGCGACTCCAGCTACGACTCGACGTATTACAACCACCCGGGCATTGCCATCACTGTCAGTTCAGGTGACAGCGGCTATGGCGTCCAGTATCCAGCAGCATCGCAGTATGTAACAGCTGTCGGTGGGACTACGCTGAACAGGGCAAGCAACACACGCGGTTGGAGTGAGACGACCTGGAGTGGCGCAGGCAGCGGCTGCAGCGCCTATGACCCTAAACCCAGCTGGCAAAAGGACAGCGGTTGCAGCAAACGAACAGTTGCAGACGTGTCGGCGGTTGCAGACCCCAATACTGGAGTGTCGGTCTACGACAGCTTCACCTATCAAGGCCAGAGCGGCTGGCTGGTCTTTGGTGGCACGAGTGTCGCCTCGCCGATTATCGCCAGCGTCTATGCTCTGGCAGGCAATGCAAGTACCGCGACCTATGGGTCATATCCCTACAGCCATAGCAGCAGCTTAAACGATGTTACGAGTGGCAGCAATGGCAGTTGTGGTGGCTCGTACCTGTGTACAGCCGGAACTGGCTACGATGGCCCGACCGGCCTTGGCACACCTAATGGTACGGGTGGCTTCTAATGAACTAAGCTATTCATGCTGTAGACGAGCAGGGAGCCCTGGATTGATCCAGGGCTCCCTGTTCTTTTGCCCTTCAATGCTGAAATTGAGGAAAGTAAGTGATCTTGCGGCACTAACTCTTCCGATGAATGGGTCTTCTAATCAGTTGCCAAATATTCGCACTTAGAAAAAACTTGCAACTGGGTCTGTTTCCATAGTATACTCTCTTAAGGAAGTCTGTTTCAATGGCTGGAAGCAGTTACCTCCTTCAGTCTGGTAGAACGTCCTCTGTAGTGTCAAGACTCGTAGATTCCACCCTTTTGCTATCGTTGTATCAATCCTATTTCGCCAGCAGACGATGCTGCCTACAAGGAGGCTTCATGAGCAGTACCTTTAGTGTGTCCGCGCTGCGGCATGTCTTCAGCGACAGTTCGCACGATATCCGCCGCAAGGTCATCGGTATTTATACGCTGTTGATTGCGTTCAACCTCGCTGCCTGGGCCGTCGCGTTCCTCGGCTTCTCCATCCAGTACCCAACGCTCTTAGGCGTGGCGCTCTTAGCCTACACCTTTGGCCTGCGTCATTCGGTCGATGCCGATCACATCTCGGCCATCGATAACGTCACACGCAAACTGATGCAGGAAAACAAGCGCCCCGTTGCGGTGGGTTTCTTCTTCTCCCTGGGCCACTCCACCGTCGTGATCGCCCTCACGATCGCCATCGCTATCGCCGCGACAGTCGTATCCACCGCTATTCCCACCCTGAAAAACGCGGGAGGACTCATCGGCACCTCGGTCTCAGCAGCGTTTCTGTACCTGATCGCTTTCATGAACTTCCTGGTGCTCTGGGAAATCTTCCAGGCCTTCCGTGGCGTCAGGCGTGGAGAGGAATACAACGACCAGACATTGGACGAGTTCCTGAACCAGCGCGGACTCATGGGCCGTTTCTTCCGCCCTCTGCTCCGTACGGTGGATAAGAGCTGGAAGATGTATCCGGTGGGGGTCCTCTTCGGTTTGGGTTTTGACACTGCGACGGAAGTAGGTCTGCTCGGTATTGCGGCCTCCCAGGCAGGCAGGGGTCTGCCTATCGCCTACATCCTGATATTCCCGGCGCTGTTCACGGCTGGCATGTGTCTGATGGATACCACCGATGGTATCCTGATGCTGGGCGCCTACGGTTGGGCTTTCGTCAAGCCGATTCGCAAGCTCTACTACAATCTGAATATTACGCTGATCTCGGTGCTGGTGGCGCTGTTAGTGGGAACGATTGAAGTGATCACGATTATCACCATGGAGTTCCACCTGAGTGGAGGTCTCTGGGATTACTTTGGCAGCCTTGACTTTGGTGTCCTTGGCATCATCATCATTGGCGTGTTTGTCCTCAGTTGGGCCATCTCGACCATCATTTACAAAGTCAAGAAGTATGATGATATCGAGGTGACGATGGCGGCACCCAAATCCAACGCGGAACTCACCGGGAGTCGTAGTCAATGACGCGGAGCGGGGCATGTTCACCTCATCGGCTGACCACCCGAACAGCTTTCTGTTGCGGGCACTTTATATCTTCTTCACTTTGACGTGTACCTCACCGGCTGGCCGCAATGCCAGGTGATGGACTGGATCTGGTTCGATTGTCTGGCCTGGAACCAGGGAGAAGCTGACACGTTGGGCGATGGTGGCGAGCAACAGATGGCCCTCCATCATGGCGAAGTAGAGGCCGATGCAGATGCGCGGACCTGCACCGAAGGGCAAGAAAGCATAACGGGGGAGTTGTTTCTCCCGTTCAGGTATGAAGCGATCAGGATCAAACTTCTCCGGTTCCGGGAAGTACTCCTCTCGACGGTGCAAGGTGTAAGGAGCGAGCAGGACGATCCAGCCTTTAGGGACGCGGTAGCCATCAATCTCGATATCGCGCAATGCGCGCCTGGAGAAGGCATACGCAGGTGGGTAGAGTCGTAGCGCCTCCTTGAAGACTTGCAGGCAGTAGGGCAAACGTGCCAGGTCAGCATAGGTGGGTGTGCGACCCCGCAAGACACTATCGACTTCCTGTTGTACCTTCTGATAACTCTCAGGATGCTGGCAGAGCAGGTACCAGGTCCAGCTCAGAGCGGTTGCGGTTGTTTCATGACCTGCACCAAAGAGGGTCAGGCATTCGGCCATCACCTGCTCATCGCCCATGGGTTTGCCATCTTCGTCTCTGGCTTGCAGCAGGATGGAAAGGAAGTCATTGCGCTCTGAGGAGTTGTTGCGCCGCTGGTCAATGAAGCGTTGAATGCGGTTGCGTAAGACCTGAGCAGCTTTGTGCGTGCGACGATTACGCGGCGTAGGCCAGCTATATGGCGGCGGCAAGAGCGTCGAAAGTGAGTGCGAGACATACTCAGTGGCAACGGTCATGGCTGCGCCAAGTTCATCGGTTTCGGTGAAGACGTCGGCGTCAAAAAGCGCTTTGCCGATGATGCTCATGGTGAGGTTGGTCATTTGCTGATTGACGTCAATAGTAGTACCATCAGTCCAGGTCTGCTGGATTTGCTCGCCGTAATATCCCATGATGTCAGCATAGCTGGCAATATGGCGTGGTTGGAAAGGCGGGGCAATGAGCTTGCGCTGGCGACGATGGAAATCACCTTCGCTACTGAAGATGCCATCACCGATGGCGGGACGAAAGGTATTATGGATTGCCAGGCCTTTGTCGAAGTCATAGGCATGTTCGACCAGGATGCTCTGGACGTGCTCTGGTTTGTTGAACAGGATGCCGGGGAACGGCCCAAAATGCATGCCGCAGACGTCGCCCTGGCGCGCCATATGCAGAAAAAGGCCCAGGCGATCTTTGCGAAATTCGGGCAAATTCCCGACAAACGGGTACCCACGAATGTAACGAAACGTTTTTTGATTGTGTTTTGGGTTAGGTATTTTTGTCTCGACTTGAGTTGTCATGGTATGTTCCTCATAGACCTGGCTGGTGTATTATAAGTATGTCCGTCTATGCCGCAATTTGTCCGGCCAGGGTGATAGATAGCAAGTTCCTCGCACTTTTACGAAGCGGTCGGCGAGTATAGGAAACTCAACCATTACGAGATCAGGTGGTTGATATGCCTGATGTTTTATGCCAACACACTGCATATATTGTCTGTTAAAATTATACCATTTTAAGGTTGAGCATTCCTCCTTTGTCGTAGAAGAAGGGTTATGAGTATGAAATATGGGCTTGATATACCAACGGCTGGAAAGTATGCTGATGCCCGCACGTTGGCGGAACTTGCCGCTGAAGCCGAGGGCGCTGGTTGGGATGGCTTCTTTACCTGGGATGTGCTCTTTTCGTCAAATCAGGCCAGTATTCCTGTGGTGGATCCGTGGATTGCGCTAGCTGCGATTGCGCAGAGCGGCACGCTGGGATGGCCTACAAAAGGCGGATGGCCCCATGCAAACTACCCGCCAGTATCACACTTTTCGTTGTGGTTTGTGTTCCACTCCTCATAGTCTTCTTCCGTGTTAAAACTGAGGACCAGGTATTCACCTGGTCCTCAGTTTTTTCATGTGACACATCTCCTGTTGACACTCATCAAGCCTCATCCACATCGATCAGAAATTACGTCGAGTGTTCAGTGTGTCCTCTGCGTACCTCTGCCAATTCGTGGCGGATGTCGCCTTCAGACATTGCAGTATCCGTTATCGGACGGTTCTCGAGTCGAGTTGCAGCCTAACATCGAATATGGTCAGACGCTCAGAGGGTCGGCATGCCCGCATTTACGGGCACTCTTCATCCATCTGAAAGACCACTCCAAGCAAGCGAATGAGTTTCTTCATGAACCACATACGGCCTCCTTTTAGATGTAAGTAAGGGGGGTGTGTGCGGTTGCTGACGTATCAGATCACCGTTGTCGCATCTCTTGCTCCTCGTCAAATCGACAGAGGGGATGTTCAGTGGCCTTACACGCGACGACAGAAGCAGGGAAGTACCGAAGCTGGTCCTGTGGGGAAAGAAGAGTATGACTCTTCTTTCTCATAATCATAGTATATCACAATGAATGCGTACCTGTCAAGTATATTTTAAATTACATTGATATTAATAGTAAAAATAGACAAAGCCCCAACAAACACCGCGCTACATCAGGGTTTCAGGCCACCTGTTGACGATGCTTTCAAGAATGGGACAGTTCTATTCCTGGTTCGATATTCCGCAAGTTCAAAATGGAAGCATTTAGCCAGGATTGCGGA
>CATPCK010000880.1 GCA_955652655.1 uncultured Ktedonobacteraceae bacterium
AGAAAGATGACATTTACACGTCTATTTAGTTGATTGACAATCAATTGAACCGCTCATTTCATTAAGGAGGAAGAAAAACCCATGAAACGGATGCGACTGGTCCTTTTCTCAATGGCCCTTCTGGTCACCCTCTTTGGGCTGACGGCAATTGTAGCTTATGCGCAAGCGACTACGACTGCTCATGCACAAGCAGTCCGGAATAGCCACTTTCTAGTCACTTGCTCAGGCAATGGATGCAACGGTCTCAATCCTGAGACGACCGGATGCGCGGCAGGTGCTTATACAGTGCTAACAGCTAGTTTTAGCAACGCTTTCGTCGAACTGCGCTATTCACCCACGTGCAAAACCAACTGGAGCCGCGTGCTTAGCAGAAGAGGAGCAACCTTTCTCTCAACCAGGATACAGCGGATTGATGGGCTCACCTACACATTTTCAGGCGGCAACTTCAACTACGCGTGGTCTGCGATGGTGTATGCTCCAGTGATGAAGGCGCGGGCATGTGGTGGAGTACAGGTCATCGATGGCTGTACAGCATACATATAGATACCTATAAAGAGCAGGGAGGTATAGCGTTTCTCTATACCTCTTACCTGCCCTTAAAATCTGCTTCCCGTTTCTCCAAAAAGGCCCTCATGCCTTCACTCTGGTCTTCGGTGGAAAAAAGCAGGAAGAAATTCTTGCGTTCATTTTCCAGCCCCTGCTCCAGGCTCGTTTCAAAGGCCGAGTTGACGGCGTCTTTCGCCAGGAGCGCGGCAATGGGAGGTTGGGCGGCTACTACTTTAGCCAGTTTGATAGCTTCGGTGAGATGTTCACCTTTTGGTACCACGCGATTGACCAGCGCGTGATCGGCCATCTCCTGCGCTGTGAAATTCGCGCCAGTCAGCACCATCTCCATGGTGCGATATTTGCCAAAGGTGCGCGCAAGCCGTTGTGTGCCGCCAGCGCCGGGAATAACGCCCAACTTGATCTCAGGTTGGCCAAAACGGGCATTTTCAGAGGCGACGATCATGTCACAATGCATGGCGAGTTCACAGCCGCCACCGAGGGCGTAGCCACCGACGGCGGCGATCATGGGCGTCTGGATGCGTCGAATGCGATTCCAGGACTCGAAGCCACCGCGCATCATATCGATGGGCGACTTGTCCGACATTTCTTTGATGTCGGCCCCGGCGGCGAAGGCTTTTTCACCTGCGCCGGTGATTACTATGCAGCGGATCTCCCCATCGTTGTCGAAGGTTTGCAAGGCGTCGGCGAGCTCGCTTATCAGGTGGAAATTGAGGGCGTTGAGCTCCTTGGGACGATTGAGCGTGACGATGCCGACACGCTCGTCGCGATCTACGAGTATGTACTGGTAATTTGACATAAATCTCCTTGTGACGACTCCCCATGGCTACAAGCCAGGGGCTTCTGGAATGACTCTGCCTGCTCGTCCACAGGCGTACAAACCTTCTGCTAAGATATTCATGCTCCCATTGTGGTCCCGATGAATCACAAGGCCGCAGCGGGGGCATTCGTAGACCCGTACCGACAGCGGCATCGGTTGACGATGCCCACAGGCCGAACAGGTTTGGCTCGTGTACGCCGGATTCACGCGCACCACTTCTCTGCCAGCCTCTTCCGCTTTACAGAGCAGGTGCGTGAAGAACATCGACCACGACGCATCGGCTATTGATTTGGATAATTTCGGGTTCTTGAGCATATTGCGCACAACGAGTGCTTCCACCGCAATGAAACCAAAACGCTTGATTAGCTTGCCTATTTCTTGCTCAAGGAAGTTCTTGCGTCGGTTGCAGGTTCGCTCATGCACTCGTGCCACGACTTTGCGCCGCTTCTCTCGTTGTTTACTCCCTTGGGGGACTTTGGAGAGTTTTCGCTGTGCTCGTGCGAGCGCCGCTTCTTCCGTACGGAAGAAGCGGGGATTGGCGATCTCTTCCCCAGTGGAGAGGTAGGCAAAGGTTTTCAGCCCCACATCGATACCGACTTCTTCCATCGAGGGGGACAGACGCTTTTGCGCCGCTTCTTCTTTACCGATCTCCACACTGATGCTGACAAACCATTTGCCTGTGGGCGTGCGTTTCACGATGGCGGTTTTGGGCACGCCTTTTATGGCCCGGTGCATCACCATCTTGACATGCCCCAATTTGGCGAGCACGAGCGTTCCCTTGTTCTTCTTGCTTACCGCAAGCACGTTGAAACTATTCCCGTACTGTTTGAACGTGAGGGAATCATAGCGGAAACGGGATTTAAAGCGCGGATACCCCGGCTTCTGTCCTTCCTCGACACGCAGGAAAAAGTCGTCATAGGCTCGATCTACCCGTTTGACGGCATCCTGAAGCACCTGAGCAGGCACCTCACACAGTTCCGGGCGCACTTCTTTGCATTCAAGCAATTCGGCACATTGATGAGCATAGGAGAGCGAGACACCTGCCATGCGATAGGCGCTTTTGCGTTCATCGAGCGCGGCATTGTACACTTCACAACACAAGCCGAGCCACTGCTTGAGCACGTTGATTTGCTTGCTCGTAGGATAGAGGCGGAACTGATAAGTTTTCCTCGGTTTCGTTTCTTTTGTGGGCTTTTTAGACATGCTTTTGCTGGTCAATGTATTGTTTGATTACGGAGAGCGGTGCGCCCCCGATCGTC
>CATPCK010000881.1 GCA_955652655.1 uncultured Ktedonobacteraceae bacterium
ATGGATCTCCTGTAGGGGCGGGGTGAGGCTGAGCGGGGTGGGGACCTTTATGGTCGCCCGCACGGCCCTTGGCTTCTCTCGTGCAGGACGGCACCTGGCTCCACACCAGCGCGGGCGACCACAAGGGACAATACATTCAAAGAAGAGCAAGGAGGAGAACCGTGTGGGAAAAACAGGTGGGCGTCGAGGCGCAATTCAGTGCGCCCCTCCACCCATTTCTCCTTATTTGAAATGTATTGTCCCTTGTGGTCGCCATCTGGAGGCTCGCCTGTCTCGTCGTTTTATGCCTTACCTCCCCAATTTCTTTTGCCTCTCCATCTCTCTCAACTCCACCCTTCTAATCTTCCCCGAAATCGTCTTGGGCAGGCTATCCACAAACTCGATCTCACGAGGATATTTATAAGGGGCCGTCACCCTTTTCACGTGTTCCTGGATATCATGCGCCAATTGGTCAGAGGGAGTATAGCCGGGAGCGAGAATGATGTAGGCTTTGACGACCTCTCCGCGCATCTCATCGGGACTGGCGATCACCGCCGATTCCGCGATGGCGGGATGCTCTTTCAAGGCGCTCTCCACCTCGAACGGACCTATACGGTAGCCAGCACTGATAATCACATCATCGGCGCGCCCCACGAACCAGAAGTAGCCATCCTCGTCTTTATAGGCACGGTCTCCCGTGATGTACCAGTCTCCGCGAATACAGGCATCGGTGGCATCGGGATTGCGCCAGTATTCCTTGAACATCCACGTCGGGCGCTCTGGCTTGACACGCACGGCGATATCGCCCTCTTTATTGGGCGGCAGCTCGCTGCCATCGTGGTCGATCACGCTGACATCGAACCCTGGCGATGGTTTGCCCATTGAACCTGGCTTCACCTGTATCGGTGGGAAATTGGCGCAGAGCAGCACGGTCTCGGTCTGACCATAACCATCGCGGATCGTCATACCCGTTGCCTCTTGCCAGATCTTGATAACCTCTGCATTGAGCGGCTCACCCGCTCCAACACAGTGGCGCAGCGCTTTGGGAGGATTGGCCTTCATGTAGGCCATAGGCTCATCGAGCACGAGCATGCGGTAGGCAGTCGGTGGTGCGCAGAGGGTCGAGATAGGATACTTATGCAGCATCTCCAGCGTCTCAATGGGGTTGAATTTCCCTCGCGCGTCCTGCATAAACATGGCCGCCCCCATAACCCACGGCCCGAAGAGATTGCTCCATGCCGCTTTAGCCCAGCCCATCTCCGAGAGGTTCCAGTGCAGGTCATCTTCGTGCAGGTCAAGCCAGTATTTCCCGGTGATGGTATGTCCAATGGGATAGCTGGCGTGGGTATGTAACACCATCTTGGGATATCCCACTGTGCCGGAGGTGAAATAGACCAGGCAAGGATCGTCACTGTTCGTTTTAGCGCCCTCAAATTCGGGGGATGCCTCATCGACGATCTGGTGGTAGCTCGTCCAGCCCGCGCGTGTGGCAACATCAGCATTGGGTTCGACTAAAATTGTGTACGTAATGGTAGGACAGTCTTTGCGTACCTCGTCGAACTTGGGCGCCCCCTCACTATCTGTGATAAAGCCCTGTGCCTCCGCCACCTCCGCGCGAAACTGGATATCCTTGGAAGTCAGAAGGGTCGTACAAGGGATAGGAATAGCTCCCAGCTTCATCAAGCCGAGCACGCTCTCCCACCACTCAGGGATACGTGGCAGCATAACGAGGATGCGATCGCCCTTCTTGATGCCGAGGGTGGCAAAGGCGTTGGCAGCGCGGCTGGAACGTTCAGCAAAATATGCAAAGGTAAGCCCTTTCTCTTCACCGTGCTCTCCGATCCACAGCATTGCGGGCTTGCGTGGGTCGGCAGCCCACTTGCCGATCACATCGATGGCGAAATTAAACTGGGCGGGAACTTCCAGGTGAAAATTGCGGCGTTCAGCCTCGTAGTCGGTCATATGCGGGGTCTTTGATACAGTCATAAGCAACGCTCCTTCCAGGGTGGAATGCATAAAGATACAAAACGTCGTCGTTTGGCTACCACCTGTCTGTTATCATACCATGACAGATAGCCCATATGTAACACCTCATAGCGAACCTATGATACAATTGAAAAAGGTTAGTTGAACGCATATGAAAAAATACGCTGCGCTTCGACGAACCGCATGCATCTTTCCTGGCATCAACGGACATTTGACAACAGACTCAATGTTAGCCTGGTACCTGCACAGGTTTCCAGGCTCGTTCGTTGCTATTGCATTCCCAACAATTTATGATGAACAAGGAGTAACTTAATGCACGTTAAACTCGATAGTCTCAAGGAAAAGGGCTTTGCTATCCTGCGTGACTACGATGGCCCACCAGTCCCAAAAGAGGAATGGGAGAGTCTCGAATATATGGACTGGAAAAGTGGTGGGGATACCAATTTTGCGCCAATTGCCTCCGCTTTTGGAGAAATGGAGTGCCGCGGCTTCTGGGATCATGGGAAAGCCGATAAGGATGGTATATGGACACAGAACGCTGAAAAGTGCCCGACCTTAGTACAGTGGACCAAAAATGTGGGTGCCAATTTCGGCCGTGTTCGCATCATCAAGCTCAACCCTAATACAGAAGCGGAAGCCATTCACAACCTGCACCTCGACGACAATAACCGTCTCAATCCTGATGGCGAAGGCTGGGTTGTGCGTGTATGGTTAGAACTCTCTAATGACCCCAATACTTATATGATCCTCCGCGAAGACAAGGATGATCCCTCAACGGAATCTCGCATCTCTATGCTCAAAAATCGCCAGCTTATCATCGACTCACAGCGCCTGTGGCATGCCGCGTGGCATCCAGGACCAGAACCACGCTACGCCCTGATCGTCTCGTTTGAAAGTAGCGAAGCCTTGCATCGCTGGATAGAGAGCCAGGCTCCAACAACCTCAGGCGTGCGCTAACCCCAATTTTCCCCACCATAAAATATTAATGTAGGGGCGGGGCTTGCCCCCGCCCTGCTGGGGCTTTCAGGGGTAGGTATGGTGTGACATCGCCTCCGAAGCGACTTCGTCCCTGTAGGGGCGGGGGACGCCTTGTGTTGTGCGTCGCCCTCGTCCAATTCTCGTGAGCGCCTTCCCCTTCTGCCAAGGCGACGCAAGCGTCCCCACTCCCCATCCACACCGCTCCCGCCCCTACGGGTACACATTCTTTCCCCTCAAATAAGCTACCCCAACATGTTATTTATAGCGGGATATTGCCGTGTTTCTTTGGTGGATTGCTATCCCGCTTATTTTTCAACATCTCCAGCGCTGTTATCAGCTTTGCCCTGGTAAAGTGCGGCTCGATGATCTCATCTATATAGCCGCGACTGGCGGCTATATAGGGATTGGCAAACATCTCTGTATATTCGGCGATAAGCTCTTTACGCCGTTGATCGGGATCATCCGCTTTATCGATCGCGTCCTTAAACAGGATATTGACCGCTCCTTCCGCACCCATCACCGCGATTTCCGCCGTGGGCCAGGCATAGTTGATGTCGCCTCGCACGTGCTTACTATTCATCACGTCATAGGCCCCTCCGTAGGCCTTGCGCGTAATCACCGTGATCTTGGGTACCGTCGCTTCGCAGTAGGCATAGAGCAGCTTGGCGCCGTGGCGAATGATGCCGTTGTGTTCCTGGCTGACTCCTGGCAGGAAACCCGGCACGTCCACAAAGGTAATCAGAGGTATATTGAAGCAGTCGCAGAAGCGCACAAAACGCGCGGCCTTGTCCGACGAATTGATATCGAGCACCCCCGCCAGCGCCCCTGGTTGTTGTGCCACGATGCCGATTGAGCGACCATTCAAACGGGCAAAGCCCATGATGATATTCGCGGCAAAGTGTTCCTGTACCTCGAAAAAGTCGCCATCGTCGACAATATAGCCGATGACTGCCTTCATATCATAGGGCTTGTTCGGATTGTCGGGAATGATGCTGTCGAGAGCTTCCTCCACGCGTGTTGGTGAGTCAAGAGGTGTAATCCTGGGCGGATCTTCGAGATTGTTTGAGGGAATAAAGCTTATAAGCGAGCGGATCATGCGGATACACGCTGGTTCATCCGGGCAGTCGAAATGAGCGACCCCGCTCTTGCTATTGTGTACCATGGCGCCGCCCAGTTCCTCAAAAGTCACATCCTCGTGAGTAACTGTCTTCACCACATTGGGGCCGGTGACGAACATATAGCTGGTCTGCTCCACCATGAAAATAAAGTCTGTGATGGCCGGCGAGTAGACCGCGCCGCCTGCACAAGGACCCATGATCGCCGAAATTTGTGGTACAACTCCAGAGGCCAACGTATTGCGAAGAAAAATGTCTGCGTACGCCCCGAGGCTGACGACGCCCTCCTGGATACGCGCGCCGCCTGAGTCGTTTAGCCCAATGACCGGCGCGCCGTTCTTCATCGCGAGATCCATTATTTTACAAATCTTTTCAGCATGTGCCTCCGAAAGAGAACCTCCAAACACGGTAAAATCTTGCGAAAACACATAGACCAGCCGCCCGTCAATCTGGCCGTAGCCGGTAACCACGCCATCACCTGGAATTTTCTGCTCGTCCAATCCGAAGTCCGAGGAGCGGTGTGTAACAAACATATCCAGTTCATTGAAGGTGCCTGGATCAAGCAACAGGTCAAGCCGTTCGCGCGCTGTGAGTTTGCCTTTTTTGTGCTGGGTCTCGATGCGTTTCACGCCGCCGCCAAGCATAGCTTCTGCTTTCAGCCGCTGGAGTTCTGCAACTTTCTCTTTTGACCCTTTAAGTGGAGGGGAATCTTGTGGAGTACGTTCACTCGTGGCCATTGCCATTATCTCCATTAGGTACGATCTTAGCTATATTCGCTGGTTACCAGCTTTGTGATGGCAGTATAGCATGGATATCGCTTAGGTGTCTATCAATGCCCTGGATTAGGGTGTATGAAAAAGTTGGAGGTAAGCGGGCGAAGAACGAGCGTAGGGGCCGATTTATTGCGCCAGCAGGCCGATAAATCGGCTGTAATAGGCATCAACCTAAGCGAAAAGAGACGGGAGAAGCGAAAAAGCCACGGAGGAATCGTAGGGGCGGGAGTGGTGTGGAGA
>CATPCK010000882.1 GCA_955652655.1 uncultured Ktedonobacteraceae bacterium
ACTCTGTATCACCTGGTCCTCAATCTACAGTCAGACAGCCATTTTCTTTGATCCTCGCTGGTTATTCTCTATGCTGAACGACATTCTTTTATTTAATCAACAGGCGTATCATCTATTCGTCGTCGTCGCACTCTCGCTCTACCTGTGCTGGCGCAGCGTTCGCCTCTTGTATCGTCGATACGAGCCCTCCCATGTCTTTGGTGAACTTCGCATCGGTATGGCCGCCATCATCGTTGTGATCCTCCTGCGTGCGGGCCAGGCCAGCGCTCAACTTCCCCTCAATGACCAGCTGACCTTGCTGCTCCTCGTGCCCATCTTCCTCTTCTTCTCGCTCTCCGCCCATGCCTTAGCGCGCATCTCCTTTGTACGCCACAACCATCCGGTCGGCCTCGAAGGCGACGCCAATACACATGAACGCGCTGTACTTATGACCATAGGGATAGTTGGCATAACCTTCTTCATCATAGCCTTGTTGGTTGGCACCACTCTCAACTCTGCTATCCTGGCGGAAACTCAGCAATTATCATCGGTATTGGCACAACTCTATGACGTCTTTACACAAGCAGTGGCATATCTCATCGTTATCCTCCTCACCCCCATCTTCTGGCTTATCAGTTGGTGGTTCTCACTCTTCCCACCCCATTTTCCTCAAGTGAACTTGCCCAAAGGCAAAACGCCACAACATCAAAGAATCGTACCACCTCACGCGGACACTATTACCGCCATCATCCCATTCATCAAAATAATCATACCTGTCCTGCTCATTGCGCTTGCCATCATTATTATTCGCTGGGCCGTACGTCGCAGGCGCAACCTCAGGGCAACTGGCAAGCGAAAGGGCGCCGATCTCCATGAGAGCCTCTGGTCATGGAACCTCTTCTGGCACCAATTCAAAGCCCTGTTGCGCTCCCTCTTCGGACGCTTCTTCCCCCAGAAGCAAATCGCACAAGAACCTCTTGCCCTGGAAGAGATCCATGGCGGGCCAACCGCGCGTAGTATCCGCGAAGTCTATCGCGCGCTCCTCAGAGGCGCCGCCTTGCGCGGCTATCCTCGTAGTAAAAATGAGACGCCCAGTGAATTCCAGCAGCGCCTCGATGAAAAAACGCCGCTCGCCGAACCGCAGCTAACCGCCCTCACCGACGCCTACATCGCCACCCGCTACGGCGGAGCCGTCCCAGCTGAAGCAGATGTCGCCCAGGTACGCCAGCAGTGGACCGCCCTCGAACAAAAATGGCGCCAGCCCAAAACTGGCCAATCACGCCACTCTTAATGCTCTTAAGACTGTGTTGGCGAATGACAGGTCTGGTGGAAATGAGGGGGCGGCCTTCACAGGGCGACCACACCACTTACCTATGCAACGATAGCGAGTGTTTGTATTTGCATAGGTATTCGTAACGCTTTTCGTATCGCTTTAGAGACGCCTGTCCAGTACAATTGATTGCAGAACGAATACCTGAAGCATAGATCAAGATGCCACTAAGCGCGAGTATGCGAATCCGTCGACTGGTTTCCTCAAGGAGGTGTTTCCATGGTCGTCACTGCACATCTAGTCCTTGACCGCCCTAGTAATGAGGAGCGAATGGAGATGAACTCGTCCACTCTTCTGGACGAGCTCTCCAAAAAAGCGCAGCCTGTTTTTGCGCCATCCTTCGCGCAAAGTGCGCACTTACCGGTGAGCAGGACGCTAGAACTACCAGAAACACTTCTTGCTCCTCCAGAGCATACCTCCGTAGACTCGATGGTTGAGCGTGCTGTCCGTGCCCAAAAAGCATTCCAGGACTGGCCCGAAGAGCGGATTGACCAACTCCTGCAAGCCCTGGCTGAGAGCGTAAGTCTGCACGCTGAAGAACTCGCCATTGCTGCGGTACAGGAAACCAGGCTTGGCAATGTGCCGGATAAAACCGTCAAAAACCGCTTTGCCAGCCTTGACGTGTACCACAGCCTGGTTGGGCAGGTCGGTCACGGTCGGCTCTCGTCGGATAAGCACAGGAAGGTCACGACCTTTGCCAGCCCCGTCGGCGTGGTGTTCGGCCTGGTACCCGCCACCAATCCCACCTCCACCTTCATCTTTAAGGCGCTTATTTGCCTCAAAGGACGCAATGCCGTGATTCTCAGCCCCAGTCAGAAGGCCTTAGGCGTTTCCAATCGGCTAGGAGAACTCATTCAGGCGGTGTTACGCGAACAGGGCGCACCTGCTGATCTGGTACAATGGGTACGCTCGAAGAACAGCCGGACCACGGCAATCGCTTTTATGGAGCACCCCAAAATATCTCTCATCCTGGCAACCGGTGGCCCTGCGATGGTCAAAGCCGCCTATCGGTCAGGCACGCCTGCCATTGGAGTCGGAGCGGGCAATGCGCCAACATTGATCTGTGCCGACGCGAATCTACAGCATGCCGCTTCCTGCGCGGTGATGAGCAAGTCATTCGACAATGGCGTCATCTGTTGTTCCGAGCATAACCTGGTCGTCGTGCAGTCCTGTGTCCAGGCATTCAGAGCGGCGTTGCAACAGCATGGAGCCGCTGTGCTTTCAGAGGAAGAAACGGCCGCCTTCCTCAACGTCATGATAGACCCTATAAGCAATCGCTTCAAACCGCACGTGAAAGGCCAGTTGGCTGCCGATTTAGCGGCACAAGCCAGCATCCGGCGGCCCTATCCCATAAAGCTCCTCGTCATTCCGACCGGAGAGGTACGTGAAAACAACCCCCTGGCCGTCGAAAAACTCGCGCCGATCCTCAGCCTGTTTACGGTAGCAGATGTGCGAGTCGGCATGCAAGTATGCCAGGAGCTCCTGGCGATTGACGGCCTGGGTCATACCGCCATCATTCACACAGACAACACTGCTCTCATTGAAGCGTTTGCCGCCAGAATGCCGGCCAGCCGTATTCTCGTCAATGCTCCTGGCGTGCAAGCTGGCATTGGCATGACCAGCGGCTTGATGCCCTCACTCACACTCGGATGTGGCACCTTTGGGGGCACGTCAACCACCGATAATGTGACCTACAGCCATCTGCTCAACATTAAACGCGTTGCCTATTACACAGCCCCCAGGACGCCCTCAATACCAGGCAGCAAAAGACCCTGGCTCCGGCCAGACCTCCTCGTGAAAGCCGGCGTGACCTTGATATGCCAACATTTTCATAAGGATGTATGAATTGTTTGTAAACAATCAACCAAACGGAACAGATACGTAGGGATTACCCACGATATTGGTAATCACTACTGTAGGGGCCGGTTCACCGCGCCCACCGCCGCTTGATCGGCCCTCATACGCATCAACCTCGGTTGGGAAGTCAGGCAGGAGGCCTGGCGATCCGTAGGGGCGAGGGCGGATGAAGGGTGGTGGGCCTTTATGGTCGCCCAATAGGCATCAACCTAAGGAGGTGGAAACAGAACCATTGGTGGAGAGACACAACATTTGGTGGCAGTATTCGTAGGGGCGGGGGTGGAGTTGGGTGGAGTGGGGACGCTTGCGTCGCCCACCGTACCCGTTGGCCTTCATCCCGGTTATTCCCGCGCTCCACTCCCGCCCC